>NZ_JBIWML010000002.1:261227-450260 GCF_044766665.1 Kitasatospora sp. NPDC101801 | reverse complement strand
GCACGACGGCGCAGCTCAGGCGGGTAGGAAGAGGGACGTGCCATGACTCGAATCCTTACACGAAATCGAGCCTCTACCGAACCCGGGGCGGTTCACATCACACCAAGCGATTGGTCGAAGTACGTCGGTGCAGCGGAGGCGGCCGGAGGCAGCTACAACCGCATCATGCCCTTCCTGCTCCGGTCGGTACCGATGCTGGACGACGAGTCCGCAGCGCTGCCGGACGTGGACGGGTCCGCTTTGGCCCACGCCTACGCGTGGGCTACCCGGGGCCGTGAGATTCACCTGAGCCGAGACGCTCAGCCGCTGTGGCGCACGATCCGCCGCTATGCCCGGATCATCTCCGAGACCCTGCCCACCGCACAGGCTGTGTTCATTGAGCGGACCGCCGAGCAAACCTTGCGGGTCGCTGCCTGCCTGGCAGCGTCCGAACAGTCCGAGGTGATCGACCACGCGTGCCTGTTCGCCGCCTTCTCCCTGGTGCGCTACAGCGTCCACTCCGCCGTGAACGTCACCGCAGGGGCAGACGCACCGAAGGTGGCGCGCAAGGTGCCGACGCTGGCGGAGAAGGTCCGGGCCCGGATCGCCATGCACGGCGGGCGGGCAACCGCCTCACAGATCCTCCCGTACGTGAACGCCACCGCTGCCGAGGTGAAGGCACTGCCCGGGATCACTGTCACGCTCGACCGTTCCAAGGTCGGCCGCCCCGCCACGGTCTACACCCTGGCAACCGCTGACAGTTCCGACCGGTCCGCTCAGCAATTCGGCCGGCCTCAAGCCGAGCCTGAGAGGAACGCCCCCGCTGCTGCGGTCGTCCGCCTGGACACCTACCGGCCCCGGACCACAACTGTCAGCATCACGCCGGAACCGGCCGCACGTCCCGCCCGGGTACGCGAGCACATCGCTCCGGCGGTGAACCCGCTGCTTGCTCTGATCTGACTCACGAACTAAAGAAAGCCCCTGCCATCGGCAGGGGCTTCTTCGTTAGGTAGCTGAAGACTCCGTGGGCCACCATTCATGCCTCATGTCACGAGGGAGAGCACCCACCGCTGAGCCGCTTCCGTGAGCTTGGATCGTTGGGGCAACGGGTCCTCTGCGGTGCGGCTCGACCAGAACGCGTGGATGGTCCGGGCGAAGATGGCCAGTCGCTCCGGGTCGGCATCACGGTAGGCCGGAATGTGCCGAGCCACATAGTCGGCCTGCTCCGGCGAGTGCCCGGCAGCGATCAGCCGAGGCACCAGCAGGGCGGCGTCCGTCCACTCCGGTCCCGGGCAGGACAGCGCCCAGTCGAGCAGCCGGATGCCGGAGCCAGTCACCAGAAGGTTGAACTCTCCGGCATCGGTGTGAGCCAGAGTCCGGCCATCAAGGGCACCCTCACCGCCAAGCGGCACGAACCGGGCCAGCCGGTCACTGAGCGGCTTCTTACTGATCTCGATCGGCCACGGGTGTCCGGACACTACAGTCAGGGCGTAGACCAGCGGGCGAAGATCCTGGGAGCCGGTGGCAAAGCTGGGGTGCCTGCCCGCGAGTGCGCCGTACCCGTAGAGAGACCAACCGCCACCCTCGGCCTGCCAGAGCAGCGGCGGAGCCAGCGGAGCGACAGCCGTAACTCGCGCTTCGTGCCGGTGGACCCATGCGGTAGGGCTGTCGGTCGGGGTGGCCTTCACGAACACCGAACCGTGCCGGGTGTCCAGCATGCTGGCGAAGGCGGACATGACGCCGGTCTCCGCACTCCGAGCGCTGAGCACCTGGCCCGTGTGATGCTCCACTGCCTCCCTTGCCTCGGTTGGGAGTTGCACCCATTCGGTTCTCTGCGACAACACCGCTGATCCTTTGTCTGAACGGGGTGAGCCGGAGCCCCGTCGGGGGCTCCGGCCGTCTTGCTAGGTCAGCCCTTGTGGCCCGTGAACGGGCTGTCGGAGCAGTTGGCGTGGCACTGGGAGCAGTTGGCCAACTCGATCTCCGGCCAGAAGTCCGGTTCGAGCAGGAACCCCAACTCCGCGATGGCGTCGATGGCGCGGGCCCGCAGCACCTTTCCGCCTCCGTGCTCCTCCGGGTCCAGGTAGCCCGGCTTGTGGTGCACCATCTTGCCGAAGCTGGCCGTGCACCAGTCCATGTATGCCTCGGTGTTGAGCACGAACGCGTGCCAGTAGTCGTCCACCTCCGGCGACGGGCTCAGCGGCCGGCCACTGGTGGCGCAGGCGGTCAGGAACGCCGCCATCTGACCGACCCCCAGTTCCGCGCGCTTCTCGTCCACTTCCGGGTGCTGGGCCCGGATGGTCGTGGTGATCAGCGCGCGAACCTCCGGGGCGATGAGGTTTCGCGGGTCCGTACCCGCCGACACAGACGTGACGGTTTCGCTCATGGTGCTTACCTCCGTGCGTCGAAGTGAGTGAGCTGCTAGCTGGTGCTCCGGGTGGTCCAGGGGAACCGCTTGGACGGCTCATGGATGATCTCGACCAGGTGGGACTGGCCGCCCATGGTGAATGTCAAGGCAAGGGCTCCGCTCTGGGCCAATTGCTCACGAACCCGCTCGGTTGAGCCTTCGCCGATCAGGTAGGACCGGTACGCGTCCGCCTGCACGACACCCAGCGGGAGAGCCCTGAGCGCGTCCCACAAGGCGGCCAGGGCGTCACTCAGGTGCGTGAAGTTGGCACGCTCGGTCACGTCCTCAATGGACACGATGAAGCCCTGGCTGACGACGGCTGTCCTGCTCAACATCTGTGTCACGAGCCCGTCTCCCGGTTCCCTCGGTTGGTCAGGACACAGGTGTACCGGCGCGGGACATGCCATTGCGACGACAGACGAGGCGTCAGATGGGCGTCATTGGAAGGCGTCAAACCGGTGTCATTGCAGCGAAGTTGGGTCTACCGTCTAAGGCATGACTACCGCCGAGGGTGTGCCCAATGACGTGCTTCGGTCTGTCCGTATCGGGCTGCGACTCAGCCAAGATGACCTTGCCCGCGAGCTTCGCCGGGCAGGTGACGAGACCGGACAACCTAACGACGCCAGCAAGCGACTGGTCCAGCGATGGGAAGCCGGTGTCAGCCGGTCGCCCCGACCGGCGTACGCCCGTGTTCTGGAGAAAGTCACTGGGCTTCCAGTGGAAGCGCTGGGGTTCGTCCTGCCTGTGCCGGTCGCACGGGTTCGAGACGACGGTGCGGGTGGCCATGACCTGGAGTCCGAGCCAATCGCTACGGCCGCCGCTGATACAGGCCCGGCCGCAGCTAGCGCTGCCGTCTCCGGAGTCGACCACTCCGGGGTGTGGCTCTCCCGATACGAGTACTACAGCTCCAGCCGGGAGAACACGTTTACGGCCTGCCACTACGTCGTACTGATCCAGCATGGAAACCGGCTGACAGGTCGATCGCTTCCTGGAGCTTCCACCAACCCGGACTCGCCGCTGACCCTGGACCTCACCCTTGACCGACACACCGCCACGGGCACGTGGACGGAGCAGACGGCTGCTGATGGCTACTACCAGGGCGCGAGGTATCACGGTGCGATCCAGCTTCTGATCGAGCCGACCGGGCGCCGGATGGCTGGGAAGTGGGTCGGCTTCGGCCAGGACTTCGACGTGAACACGGGGCCTTGGGAGCTGGTGTTGAAGGAGGCCAGCACCTCGCGGGCGGCTGTGGAGCGGTACAGCCGAATCCCTGAGTGACCTTGTGCTCCGAATGCGGAGAGTGATCGTCGCCACCTGCCGTACCCCCGGGCACCGGTAGGTCTGAGAGCGGGCCCGAGCACGCAGAAGCCCCGGCAGCCAGAGGGACTGCCGGGGCAACAGCGAGGCAACAGGATGGTTCGCAGCGGGCCGGAATCGGCCTGAGCGGTCGGAAACCCTAGAGTTTCTACCTGCGGGTTTGGTCAGTGATGACCGGTCATGTTAGGCGCACCGTGCGAATGATGACGATGTGCACGGGACTACCTCACCCGGTCCGTTGGGATCATGACCTGCGCAGACACCGCTCATCATCCTTCCGCCCCCGACTCCGGGGGGAGAGTTCGCCGACTCCTCGGCACCGTGTGACGCGGGGTGTTCCGGATGGTTCCCGCGCATTCATCATCCGACACGCTAGCCCCTCCACCGAACACAGTCCCGACGAAGGGGCCACCAGAGGGCGTCGATCGGAAGGCGACCCCCTACGATTCCTTAACGTGCCTATGCCTGCTGACCTACCGAAACGCATTCTGATCGGCCGCGCGCTGCGCAGCGACAAGCTCGGGGAGACTCTGCTCCCCAAGCGGATCGCCCTGCCGGTGTTCGCCTCCGACGCCCTCTCCTCCGTGGCGTACGCCCCCGAGGAGATCCTGCTCACCCTGTCGGTGGCGGGTGTCTCGGCGATCCACTTCTCCTGGCAGATCGGCATCGTGGTCGCCGTCGTGATGCTCGCGGTGGTGGCCTCGTACCGGCAGAACGTGCACGCGTACCCGAGCGGCGGCGGCGACTACGAGGTCGCCACCGTCAACCACGGGCCGAACTCCGGCCTGGTGGTGGCCGCCGCTCTGATGGTCGACTACGTGCTCACCGTCGCCGTGTCCACCACCTCGGGGGTGGCCAACGTGGTCTCCGCGGTGCCGTCGCTGCGCGGGCACGAGATGGGGATCTCGATCACCCTGGTGGTCGTGCTGATGGGGATCAACCTGCGCGGGGTCCGGGAGTCCGGCAGTGCCTTCGCGATCCCGACCTATGCCTTCATGTTCGGCATCATGGGCATGCTCGGGTACGGGCTGGTCCGGCACTTCCTGTTCGACTCCGAGATGCCCGCCGAGAGCGCCGGCTTCCACCTGGAGGCGCTGCCCGGCGACTCCAACCTGGCCGGGTTCGCGCTGGTCTTCCTGCTGCTGAAGGCGTTCTCCTCGGGCTGTGCCGCACTGACCGGCGTCGAGGCGATCAGCAACGGCGTGCCCGCGTTCCGCAAGCCGAAGAGCAAGAACGCCGCGACCACGCTGCTGATGATGGCGGTCTTCGCGGTCGTGATGTTCATGGGCATCATCTACCTGGCCCGGCTGACCGGTGCCCAGATGGCGGAGGAGCCGAGCCAGCTGGTCGGCGCCCCGGCGGACTACCACCAGAAGACCGCGCTGGCGCAGATCAGCGAGGCGGTGTTCTCCAACTTCACCCCGGGCTTCTACTTCATCGCCGCCGTCACCGGGCTGATCCTGGTGCTGGCCGCGAACACCGCCTTCAACGGCTTCCCGGTGCTCGGCTCGATCCTGGCGCAGGACCGCTACCTGCCCCGGCAGCTGCACACCCGCGGTGACCGGCTGGCCTTCTCCAACGGCATCATCCTGCTGGCGGGCGCGGCGATCCTGTTCATCGTGGCGTTCAACGCCGACCCGACCCGGCTGATCCAGCTGTACATCGTCGGCGTCTTCGTCTCCTTCAACATGAGCCAGTCCGGCATGATCCGGCACTGGACCAGGCTGCTGCGGAGCGAGCAGGACCCGAAGAAGCGCTCGCACATGCAGCGCAGCCGGGCGATCAACGCCTTCGGTCTGGTGATGACCATGGCGGTGCTGATCGTGGTGCTGGCCACCAAGATCGGCCACGCCTGGATCGCGATCGCCGCCATGGTGGTGCTGTTCGTGATGATGAAGGCGATCCGGCGGCACTACGACCGGGTCTCCCGCGAGCTGGTCGCCGCCGAGGAGCCGGACGACGTGGTGCTGCCCACCCGGGTGCACGCCATCGTGCTGGTCTCCAAGCTGCACAAGCCGGCCCTCCGCGCGCTGGCGTACGCCCGGCTGACCCGGGCGCACACCCTGGAGGCGGTCACCGTCAACGTGGACCCCAACGACACCGAGGCGCTCCGCCGGGAGTGGGACGAACGCGGCATCGAGGTGCCGCTCAAGGTGCTCGACTCGCCGTTCCGCGAGGTCACCGGGCCGGTGCTGGAGTACGTGAAGAACCTGCGCCGCAGCAGCCCGCGCGACGTGGTCGCGGTCTACATCCCCGAGTACGTGGTCGGGCACTGGTACGAGCACCTGCTGCACAACCAGAGCGCGCTGCGGCTGAAGGGCCGTCTGCTGTTCAAGCCCGGAGTGATGGTGACCTCCGTACCCTGGCAGTTGGAGTCCTCGGAACGGCGCAAGCCGCAGAAGGCCTGGTCCGCTCCCGGCGCCGTCCGGCGCGGTGAGCCCCGGCCGCAGCGCGTAGAGTCGAGGACTTCCGCATCCGCCAGTACCGCCAGCAACCCCAGCAAGGACGCCGACTCGTGACCCCCAACAACCCGCCCCGTTCCTCCGGCTCCGGCCGTACCGGCAAGGGCAAGGGCAAGTCCGGCTCCGGCAGCAAGCCGGGTCAGGTCGCCCGGCCCCGCTGGGGCGCCCGGCCGGTCCGCCCGGAGGCGACCGACCGTGACGGCTTCACGGCGCAGACCGCGCCGCTCGCGCCGGGGGAGCCCGAGGCGCGCCCGGAGTCCAAGCGCGCGGCCGGCGCTGCGGCGGCCAATGCCGCGAAGAAGCAGACCGTGCGCCCCCCGAAGGCCGCCCGCACCGCCACGCCGGTGGCCCGGGCCGCCCGTCCGCTGAAGACCGACCGGTCCACCAAGGCGTCCACCCCCCGGGTGCCCGCCGGTGACCCGCTGGTCGGCGAGCGCTACGAGGTCGAGGTCGGCGCGGTCGCGCACGGCGGCGGCCACTGCGTGGCCCGGCACGAGGGGCGGGTGCTGTTCGTCCGGCACGCGCTGCCCGGCGAGAAGGTGATCGCCCAGGTCACCGAGGGCACCACCAAGTCCCGCTTCCTGCGCGCCGACGCGGTGGAGATCCTGGAGCCCGCCAAGGACCGGATCGCCGCCCCCTGCCCGTTCTCCGGCCCCGGCAAGTGCGGCGGCTGCGACTGGCAGCACGTCACCCCCGGCGGCCAGCGCAAGCTCAAGGTCGCGGTGCTCACCGAGCAGCTCGCCAAGCTGGCCGGCCTGACCCCGGCCGAGGCCGGCTGGGACGGCAGCGTCGAGCCGGTCGGCGGCAAGCTCCCGCCCGGCGAGGTGCCGGCCTGGCGCACCCGGATCCAGTACGCGGTGGATCCGGCGACCGGCAAGGTCGGCCTGCGCCGGCACCGCTCGCACGAGCTGGAGCCGGTCGACCGCTGCCTGATCGCCGCCGAGGGCATCACCGAGCTCGGCGTCGAGGCCCGCAGCTGGCCCGGCGTCAACTCGATCGACGTGATCGCCGCGGCCGGTTCCTCCGACCGCCAGGTGATCCTCACCCCGGCCCCGGGCGCCCAGCTCCCGCTGGTCGAGCTCGACAAGCCGGTCTCGATCGCCCGGGTCGACGAGCAGGACCTGATCCACAAGGTGCACGGTCGCTCCTTCGTCCGTGAGCGGGCGGCCGGCCGCACCTGGCGGGTCTCCAACGGCGGCTTCTGGCAGATCCACCCGGAGGCCCCCGAGACCCTGGTCGGCGCCGTCCTGGACGGCCTCGACCCGCAGTGGGGCGAGAGCGCCCTCGACCTCTACTGCGGCGTGGGCCTGTTCGCCGGCGCGCTGGCCGACCGGGTCGGCGAGGACGGTGCCGTCCTCGGCATCGAGTCCAGCAAGCAGGCCGTCGTCGACGCCCGCCACAACCTGGCCACCCTCGACAACGTCCGGATCGAGAACGACCGGGTGGAGACCCTGCTGCCGCGCACCGGCATCACCTCCACCGACCTGATCGTCCTCGACCCGCCCCGCGCGGGCGCCGGCCGCGAGACCGTCGCCCACCTGGCCGGCCTCTCCGCCCGCCGGATCGCCTACGTCGCCTGCGACCCCGCCGCCCTCGCCCGCGACCTCGCCTTCTTCCGCGAGGGCGGCTACCGGCCGGTCTCGCTGCGCGCGTTCGACCTCTTCCCGATGACCCACCACTTCGAGTGCGTGGCCATCCTGGAGCCGATCGCCGAGCAGGCGGTCTGACGGGCCGTCACTGATGGGCGCCGGGGCCTCCGCCCCGGCGCCCATCAGTCGTTTCCCCGGCTTCCCAGCCGAGGTCGCGTTCAGCGCCCAGGGCCTGTCGTCGAACTCCCGTCGTCGCCCGAAGGGCGGGCCTGCGGTGTCTGGTGCGTGCTCTGGGCGTGCCGGGCGGGAGCCCTCGTACTGGGTCGTACCTGGGCTTTCGGCCGGTGCGGCGGGAGTGGGTGCCAGGCGTCGTGGGGCAGGCGGGAGTTTGACGACAGGCCCTAGCCCATCCAGGTCCGGCGGGGGGTGCTTCGGCGTTGCCGACCGGGGTCGGGGCCGGACCACGCCCTAGCCTGCGGGGATGGGCTTCGATCCGCCGTCAGCCGTGCCGCCGTCCGTGCGGACCACCGCTCTGCGCCTTGGTGCCGCCTGTGCCGGGGCGGCGCCCGCCGTGGTGCTGCGGCTGGCGGGGGTGCACCCGGAGCCGGTGGTGGGAATGGCGGTGTTCGGGCTGGGGGTGCTGTCGGCGGCGCTGTTGCTGATGTGGGCGGCGGAGACGGCGCGGGCGGACATCGCGGGGCCGTTGGCGCTCGCGCTGCTGGCGTTCATCGCGGTGCTGCCGGAGTACGCGGTGGACCTGTGGTTCGCGTACACGGCGGGCAGCAGGCCGGAGTACGCGGCGTACGCCGCCGCCAACATGACCGGCGCGAACCGGCTGCTGGTGGGCGTGGGGTGGCCGCTGGTGGCGCTCGCCGCGTACTTCGCGGCGCGCCGGGCCGGCGTGCGCCCCGGGGTGGCGTTGCGGGAGCACCGGCGGATCGACGTGGCGTTCCTCGGGGTGGCGGCCGTGCTCGCGTTCGTGATGCCGCTGACCAGGGAGATCTCCTGGGCGCTGGCGGTGGTGCTGATCGCCTGGTACGCCTACTACCTGTTCCGGATCGGGCGGTGCAGCGAGACCGACGAGGAGGAGCTGATCGGGGTACCGGCCCGGCTGGCCGAACTGCCCACCGCGCGGCGGCGGACGACGACGGTGCTGGTGTTCGCGGTGGCCGCGGCGGTGGTGTTCGCCTGTGCCGAGCCGTTCGCCACCTCGCTGGTGGACGCGGGGTCCTCGCTCGGGATCGACCGGTTCCTGTTGGTGCAGTGGCTGGCCCCGCTGGCGTCCGAGGCGCCGGAGCTGATCGTGGCGGTGGTGTTCGCCTGGCGGCTGCGCGGCGACGACGGGCTCGGCGCGCTGCTCTCCAGCAAGGTCAACCAGTGGACGCTGCTGATCGCCTGCCTGCCGCTGGCCTACGCCGCAGGTGGCGGCAGCTGGTCGCTGCCGCTGGTGGAGCGTCAGGTGGACGAGGTGATGCTGACGGCGGCGCAGACCGTGCTCGCGGTCGTGCTGCTGCTGGACCTGGGCTTCCTGCCGTGGAAGGCGGGGCTGCTGTTCGGGCTGTTCGTGGTCCAGTTCGTCCTGCCCGGCGAGAACGCCCGCCTGCTGCTCGGATACGTCTACCTGGTGCTCGCGCTCGCCCTGCTCACCCGGCACTGGCGTGAACTCGCCCCGACCGCAAGGGCGTTGGGCGGCCGGGTCGAGGGCGACCCGCACTGATCCCGCACTGATCCCGCCGCTGGTCCCGCACCGGTCCCGCACCGGTCCCCGGCGGGTCCGTCGCACTCGGCGGTCCGCCGGGGTGCCAACCGGGCCGCGCGCGGGTAAGGGAGTGCGGAGGCCGGAATGCGCCCTTGTTGTGCTAGCACATCAGCGCTAGCGTGAAGCATGGCCAAAAAGCAGCTGAACGTCAGGGTGGATGCCACGACCGCCGAGATCGCCCGGGAGCGGGCCGAGCAGCAGGGGATCAGCATGAACCAGTACATCGAACGGCTCGTGCAGCAGGACATGGGTGAGGCAGGTCGACTGTTCGTCGACACCGCCGCGCAGTTCATGAAGGAGTACGAGACCGCCTTCCTCGCCGAGTTCGAGCGCGGATCCGAGCTGCAGGACGTGCGCCGTTGAAACTTGAGGTAGACCTGTCCTGGCTGCTCATGACAGCCGAGCAGTACACCCCGGGCGACCCGCAGGTGACCGACTACGGATCGCTGCTCGCCTCGGTTGCCCGGCACCAGGCCGAGATCTTCGACATCGCCGTCTACCCCGAGCCGCAGGACCGCGCCGCGGCCCTGATGCACCAACTGATCCGCGTCCCCGCGCTGGAGCGGACCAACGAGCTGTTCGCCACCGCCGTGGCGTACTCCTACCTGGTGGCCAGCGGCTGCACCGTCGCCACCACCGCCCGTGAGGTGCGCAGCCTGGCCCGGGCCATCCGGGAGGGCAAGCTCGGCGTCAGCGGAGTCGCCGAGCGGCTGGCCGGCTGGATCGTCGACGACCCCGAGGACGAGGAGGTCAGCGGCGAGGACGACGGCGAAGAGGGCGAAGCTGATTGAGTAGCCTGGTGGTCCACCCCCACACCGGCGAGGACCACCCACGTTGTTGCAGGACATCGAGCGCTACCTGGCCTGCCCGCACTGTGCCCGGCCGCTGACCCTGGACGGCCGGACCCTGCGCTGTGCGGCGGGCCACAGCTTCGACCAGGCCAAGCAGGGCTACGTCAGCCTGCTCGCCGGTGACGCGCACACCGGCACCGGTGACACGGCCGGGATGGTCGCCGCCCGGGGGGACTTCCTGGCCGCCGGCCACTACCTTCCGATCGCCGACGCCCTGACCGACGCGGCGGCGGCCGGGCCCGACGACGCGACGACGGGCCTGACCGCCGACCTCGGCGCCGGTACCGGCTACTACCTGGCGCACGTGCTGGACCGGACGGGCGGAGCGGGCGCCGCGCTGGACATCTCCAAGTTCGCCCTCCGGCGCGCGGCCAGGGCACACGCCCGGATCGGCGCGCTGGTCTGCGACGCCTGGCGTCCGCTGCCGCTGCTGGACGGCTCCGCCGATCTGCTGCTCAACGTCTTCGCGCCGCGCAACGGCCCCGAGATCCGTCGGGTGCTCCGCCCCGGTGGCCGGATGCTGCTGGTCTCCCCGACCTCCCGTCACCTCCGGGAGCTGGTGGACGCGTTGGGGCTGCTCTCGGTCGACGAGGACAAGGAGCGCCGGACGGACCAGAAGCTCAGCCCCTGGCTGACCCGGACCGACCGGACCGAGGTCGAGTTCCGGCTGCGGCTCTCGCACGCCGAGGCGACCGAGGTGGTCGCGATGGGCCCGAACGCCTGGCACACCGACCCGGCCCGGCTGGCCGCCGCGCTCGCCGAGCTGCCCGACCCGGTCGAGGTGACCGGTTCGGTGCACCTCACCACCTACCGCTGAGCAGCCCGTCCACCCCCGTCGGACCCGACCCGGAGCCGGGCGTCTGCACCAGACCGGACCGGGACGCGGAAACCGGGCCGAGTCGTGGGACTCACGCGGACTCGTTGGGATGAAGATGCGGCGCAGGCACGTTTCGGCACTTCCGACGGCGGCTAACGTCCCCCGAGTGACCAGCGAAGTCGTCCGTCCCGCCGCCGTCCGCCCCGTGCTCCGCCCCACCGTGGAGGAGCTGCGCCTGACCTCCTTCAAGTCCTACCGGCGGACCACCCTGCCGCTCTCCCCGCTGACCGTGCTGCACGGCCCCTCGGGCGTCGGCAAGTCGAACGCGCTGGACGCCCTGGCCACCCTCTCCCGGCTCTCCCTCGGCGAGCCGATCGGCCCCTCGCTGGACGGGCTGGGCGGCAGTTCGGGCCCGCTCGCGCTGCCGATCCGGGGCGGCATGCTCGGCTGCGTCCCGCACGGCCGGAACGCGATCATCCTCGGCTGCACCGTCCGCTCCGCCGCCGGGCCGATCCGGCTCGAACTGGTGGTCCGCACCGACGGCCCGGTCCGGGTCGCCCGGGAGTGGCTGACCTGCGCGGGGCAGACCCTGGTGGAGACCGGGGAGCAGGACGTCGCGCACGGCCGGGTCAACGTCACCTGGCACAACGACACCCGGCAGGGCGACATCCGGGCGCCGTTCCCCAACGACAGCCTGATCACCGCTCAGATCCCGCTCCGGGTGGCGGGCTCCTCGAACGGCGAGCGCCAGGTGCTGGCCGCCGCCGAGCAGCTGCTCACCGCCCTGCGCGAGGTCTTCCCGCTGCACCCGGTGCCCGCGCTGATGCGGGACTGGGCGGAGCCCGAGACGGACGCCAGGCTGCTCGCCTCGGCCGCCAACATCTCGCCCGTGCTGGCCCGGGTGAAGCAGCAGTGCACCCGCCGGTACGGCCGGCTGCTCAAGGCCGTCCAGCAGGCGGCCCCGCACCCGCTGCTCGGCCTGGACGTGGCCCGGCGCGGGCCGGAGGCCCGCGAGCAGCTGCTCGCGGTTTTCGACGAGGGTGTGCTCGGTCGGACGGGGGCGGACCAGGCCTCGGACGGCATGCTGCGGCTGCTGGCCTTCGCCACCGTGCTGCTCACCGGCGCGGGGGTGCTGGACGTCGATCCGGCGGTCGAGGTCCCGGCGGCGCACCGTCAGCTCACCGTGCTGGCCGAGGACCTGGCGGCCGGTCTCGGCGGGGAGCAGGTCTCGGCGCTGCTCCGGCTGGCCAGGGAGGTGTGCCTGAAGGAGGACATCCGGCTGCTGGGCGCGGTGCAGGATGCCGCCCCGGCCCGCGAACCTGGCCTCGGCGTCGAACTGGTCGAGTGCCGGCGTGACCCGGCCAGCGGGCACAGCGTGTTGCGGCCCGAGTCGGCCCGGGTGCCCTTGCAGGGAGCCCGGGGCGGCGAGGATGGGGTAGACCTGTAGGCGTGACCGACAAGAGCATCGACGAACTCCAGCAGCGGCTGACCGACTTCGCGGCGGCCCGGGGCTGGGAGCCCTTCCACACACCGAAGAACCTGGCGGCCGCGCTCAGCGTCGAGGCGGGCGAACTGCTGGAGATCTTCCAGTGGCTGACTCCCGAACAGGCGGCCACGGTGATGGCCGACCCGGATCAGGCGCACCGGGTCCGGGACGAGGTGGCCGACGTGCTGGCGTACCTGCTCCAGTTCTGCACGGCGGTCGGGGTGGACCCGGCGGCCGCGTTGGCCGCCAAGATCGAACGCAACGAGATCCGCTTCCCGCTCTGAGCCTGTCCCTCGTGTGGGTGACGGCAGTTGTCCACAGGGGGTGGGTTGTCCACAGCTCCCGCCTGTTCCGCCCGTACCGCCCGGGCCCGCCGCAGTCTTGCCGCGTGACGCACCGTCGGCGACGACGGCGCGACGGTCGTACGCGAGCGAGGGGAGCGGCGAGGCATGGACGCGCTGCGATTGATCAAGACGGCCCGGCACGCCCTGGCGGAGGCCCGGAGCGTGCCGGACGCACTGGTGGAGGCCTGGCAGGCGGGTCTGCTCACCGAGGCCGTCGGGGCCGGGATCGCCGAGCGGGAGAGCGGGGAGCTGGCCGCCCTCGGGCAGCTGCTCTGCGACGCGGGCGCGCACGCGGTCAGCTGTCTGGAGGAGCCCGGCCCGGCCGAGAGTCCGCAGGAGACGGCGGAGGCGGAGTGGCACCGGTCCGACTGGGGCGGCATCGGCCGCGCCTCCCGGCTGGACGAGCTCGGCGAGCTGGAGCCGGTGCTGACCGAGCTCGGCCTGCTGCTGCACGACATGGCCGAGGCCCTGGTGGTGCTGGCCTGCGGGGCGGACGGGGAGAGCCTGTACTGGCGCTGCATCGACGGCGTGGACGCGGGCTCGGAGTGCAAGGACGTGGTGGTCGAGCTGCTCCGGACGCTCCGTCGGGAGGCGGCCGAGGTGGCCGAGATGGCTGAGGCGGCCGAGGCGGCGTCCGCCGGTCAGGCCGGTGCTACGGAGCCGGAGGCCGCGCCAGGAGCGGGCCGGTCGGCGGCGGCCGGTGCCGGACCGGCGGAGAGCCAGGGGGTGCCGACCTTGGTCGTACCGCTGGGGCCGCCGGCCTCGGTGCGGGGCGGTCAGCCCCGGCCGGCGGATTCGGTGGAGCGGCCGTCCGCGTCGCGCTGCTCGCCGGTGCGTCCGGCCGAGGACTGCAGATCGGCGTCCAGCCCCGCAAGGTTGGCGTTCAGGTCGGCGAGCATGCGCTGCATCTGCTCCAGCAGAGTGCCGGGGGAGGCCGGCGGGGCGGGCGCGTCCTGCTGCGGTGTAACGGGTGCCTCGGACCAGGGCTCGGACATGAGCGGACCCCTCCAGCTCGGTAGTGCGGTGTGAACCGACGGGCGTCGGTGGCGGAGCCGCCGCTCGGGCAAGCGGCCCCGGCGGTCCAACGACCTCGGCTGACACCCGGTCACCACAGACCACTCGTAGCGGTCCAACACCCGCCCTCGGTCAGCCTCAGGGGTGATCCCGGTTTGCGGCGCGCCCGACCACTGGGCTAGACGGCCCGGCCGACGCGAGCCGACCGCCTGGGCTGTCGCACCAGGACCGGCGGGCTGGCCGGACATGCAGGAGGCGCGGGCCCCGGCCGCCCGGCCCCGCGCCTCCGTAGCCCTACCGGCGGAGTTCTGCCGGTTCGGCTGTCAGTCGTTCACCCACCACTGCTGACGGGAGATCAGTTGTGAGCGTGCAGCTCCGCGTTGAGGCCGCCCCACGAGCCGGACCGCGCGATGACCTCGACGGCGCCGGTCTGCGAGTTGCGGCGGAACAGCAGGTTGTCCTGGCCGGACAGCTCCACCGCCTTGGCGATCTTCCCGTCCGGGGTGGTGACCCGGGTGCCGGCCGTCACGTACAGACCGGCCTCCACCACGCAGTCGCTGCCCAGCGAGATGCCGATGCCGGCGTTGGCGCCGAGCAGGCAGCGCTCGCCGACCGAGACGACCTGCTTGCCGCCACCGGAGAGGGTGCCCATGATCGAGGCGCCGCCACCGATGTCGCTGTGGTCGCCGACCACGACGCCCGCGCTGATCCGGCCCTCGACCATCGAGGTGCCCAGGGTGCCCGCGTTGAAGTTGACGAAGCCCTCGTGCATCACGGTGGTGCCGACGGCCAGGTGCGCCCCGAGCCGGACGCGGTCCGCGTGCGCGATCCGGACACCGGTCGGCGCGACGTAGTCGGTCATCCGGGGAAACTTGTCGATCCCGTACACGGCGAGCTGCCCGCCCTGGGCGCGAACGGCGAGCCGGGCCCGCTCGACCTGGTCCACCGGCACCGGGCCGATCGAGGTCCAGGCGACGTTGGCGAGCAGACCGAAGAGGCCGTCCAGGTTCTGGCCGTGCGGTTGGACCAGGCGGTGGCTCAGCAGGTGCAGACGCAGGTAGGCGTCGTGCGCGTCGAGCGGCTTCTCGTCCAGCGAGGCGATGGTGGTGCGCACCGCGACCACCTCGACGCCCCGGCGGTCGTCGGAGCGCAGCGCCTCGGCGGCGCCCGCGCCGAGCGCCGCGTCGACCTCCTCGGCGGTCAGCCGGACGGTGCCGGCCGGGCCGGGGGCGGCGGCCAGCTCCGGGGCCGGGTACCAGGTGTCGAGGACGGTGCCGTCGGCGGCGATGGTCGCCAGGCCGACGGCCACGGCACCACTTGCGAGGGAGGAGGTATCAGCAGTCACATCGAGCACGTTAACGAATCTCCGCCCGGGCTGACGAACACGCTCACCGTGCGGACAGCGGCCCGGCCCTCCGAACGGCGCCCGGATGCCCTCCCACCTCGGGGAAAACCCGGTGTTCCCCGGATCGGTCGTCGACGATACTCGGACAGGTGTTCATCTCGATCTCCACCACAGGCACGGCTGAACGCCCGGCTTCCGACCTGGGCTTTCTGCTCCACAAGCACCCCGACAAGGTGCAGCGCTTCTCCACCTCGCACGGTGTCGCCCACGTCTTCTATCCGGAGACCGGCACCGAGTCGTGCACGGCGGCGATGCTGCTGGACATCGACCCGATCGCACTGGTCCGTAAGGGCCGGGGCAAGGGTCGCGGGGGCTCACCCGACTTCGCGCTCGCGCAGTACGTCAACGACCGCCCCTACGCGGCCTCCTCGTTGCTCGCGGTCGCACTCCGGACGGTGTTCCGGACGGCGATGAAGGGTGACTGCGAGCAGCGTCCCGGTCTGGCCGAGCAGGCCCGCCCGCTGCGGATCCTGCTCCCCGCCGTGCCCGCCAACGGCGCGGGTGAGGAGGGCGGCCCGGCCATGGTGCGGCGGCTGTTCGAGCCACTGGGCTGGCAGGTCGAGGCCACCGCGATCCCGCTGGACGAGACCTTCCCCGAATGGGGCGACTCGCGCTACGTCCGGGTGGAGCTGGCCGCCGAGCTCCGGCTGGCCGACGCCCTGCAGCAGCTCTACGTGCTGCTGCCGGTGCTGGACGGTGCCAAGCACTACTGGGTCGCGCCCGACGAGGTGGACAAGCTGTTGGCCGCCGGTGAGGGCTGGCTCGGGACGCACCCCGAACTGGCGCTGATCACCCGTCGGTACCTGGCCCGGCGCTGGTCGCTGACCAGGACGGCCCTGGAGCGGCTGGAGCTGGCCCGGCTCGCCGAGGCCGACGACCGGGAGGCCGAGGAGGTGGACAACGCCGTCGACGACTCCGCCGAGCACGCGTCCGAAGCCACGGGCGCACCGGCCGAGGCCGGGACCACCACCGCGACCTCTGCTGCCACCGATGCCGGGGAGGATCCGAAGCCGGTCAGCCTGGGCGTCCGCCGCCGGGAGGCGATCCTGGCCGCGCTGACCGAGGTCGGCGCCGCCCGGGTGCTCGATCTCGGCTGCGGCCAGGGCGAGTTGGTGGAGGCTCTGCTGAAGGACATCCGGGTCACCGAGGTGCTCGGGGTGGACGTGTCCTCCCGCGCGCTCACCGTCGCCGCCCGCAAGCTGCGGCTGGACCGGATGTCGGAGCGTCAGGCGGCCCGGGTCCGGCTGGTCCAGGGCGCGCTCACCTACACCGACGACCGGCTCAAGGGCTACGACGCCGCGGTGCTCTCCGAGGTGATCGAGCACCTCGACCTGCCCCGGCTGCCCGCACTGGAGTACGCGGTGTTCGGCGCGGCGCGCCCGGGCGCCGTGGTCGTGACCACCCCCAACGTCGAGTACAACGTCCGCTGGGAGACCCTCCCGGCGGGCCACGTCCGGCACAGCGACCACCGCTTCGAGTGGACCAGGGCGGAGTTCCTGGCCTGGGCCGAGCGGATCGCGGCCGACTACGGCTACGCCGTGACCGTCCGTCCGGTCGGCCCGCTCGACGAGCAGGTCGGCGCGCCGACCCAGCTCGCCCTGTTCCGCCGCACCTCCGAAGCCACCCCTACAGCCACCGCCGCAGCCACCGCACCGACCGTCACCACCGAAGGGAGCGCAGCCTGATGACCGACGACACCGACACCGATGCCGGCACCCCGGCCGAGCACCCGTCCACCCGCTCCCTTCCCGTCACCGACGTCTCGCTGGTCGTCCTGGTCGGCACCAGCGGCTCCGGCAAGTCCACCTTCGCCCGTCGGCACTTCCGTCCCACCGAGGTGGTCTCCTCGGACTTCTGCCGTGGCCTGGTGGCCGACGACGAGAACGACCAGTCGGCCTCGGCCGATGCCTTCGACGTGCTCCACTACATCGTCGGCAAGCGCCTCGCGGCCGGCCGGCGCACCGTGGTGGACGCCACCAACGTCCAGCCGGAGAGCCGCAAGCAGCTCGTCAAGCTGGCCCGCGAGCACGACGTGCTGCCGATCGCGATCGTGCTCGACCTCCCGCCGGAGGTCTGCGCCGAGCGGAACAGAGCCCGTGCGGACCGCCAGTTCGCCGCCCACGTGATCCCCCGTCAGCAGCGCGAGCTGCGCCGCTCGCTGCGCGGGCTGGAGCGCGAGGGCTTCCGCAAGGTGCACGTCCTGCGCGGCGTCGCCGAGGTCGACTCCGCCGAGGTGGTCACCGAGAAGCGCTACAACGACCTGCGCGAGCTCACCGGCCCGTTCGACATCGTCGGTGACATCCACGGCTGCCGGTCCGAGCTGGAGACCCTGCTCGGCACCCTCGGCTACACCCTGGCCAGGGACGGGCAGGGCCGCCCGGTCGACGCGGTGCACCCCGAGGGCCGTACCGCGGTCTTCGTCGGTGACCTGGTCGACCGCGGCCCGGACAGCCCGGGCGTGCTGCGCCTGGTGATGGGCATGGTCGAGGCGGGCCACGCGATCTGCGTGCCCGGCAACCACGAGAACAAGCTCGGCCGCTGGATGGACGGCCGCAAGGTCACCGTCTCGCACGGCCTGCAGGAGAGCATCGACCAGCTGGCCGAGGAGAGCGAGGAGTTCCGGGACCGGGTCCGGGCGTTCATGCGCGGCCTGGTCAGCCACTACCTGCTGGACGGCGGCAACCTGGTGGTCTGTCACGCCGGTCTGCCGGAGAAGTACCACGGCCGCAACTCCGGCCGGGTCCGCTCGCACGCGCTCTACGGCGACACCACCGGCGAGACCGACGAGTACGGCCTGCCGGTCCGTTACCCGTGGGCGGAGGAGTACCGGGGCCGGGCCCTGGTGGTCTACGGCCACACCCCGGTGCCGACCGCGAGCTTCGTCAACAACACCATCTGCCTGGACACCGGTTGTGTCTTCGGCGGCAGCCTGACCGCGCTCCGTTACCCGGAGCGCGAGCTGGTCACGGTCGAGGCCGAGCAGGAGTGGTACGCCCCGGTCCGGCCGATGCACACCGATGCGCCGGGCGGCCGGGAGGGCCGGCCGCTCGACCTGCAGGACGTCGCGGGCCGCCGGATCGTGGAGACCGCTCAGCACGGCCGGGTCTCGATCCGGGAGGAGAACGCGGCCGCCGCACTGGAGGTGATGAGCCGGTTCGCCCTCGACCCACGCCTGCTCGCCTACCTGCCGCCGACCATGGCACCGGTCGCCACCTCGCGCCGGGACGGCTTCCTGGAGCACCCGGAGGAGGCGTTCCTGGGCTACCGCAACGACGGGGTCCAGCAGGTCGTCTGCGAGGAGAAGCACATGGGCTCCCGCGCGGTGGTGCTGGTCGCGCGCAGCGAAGCAGCGCTGCAGCGCCGGTTCGGCCTGGCCGGCCCGGGCGCGATCTGGACCAGGACGGGCCGGGCCTTCCTGAACGGCCAGGAGCTCACCGACGCCGTGCTGGAGCGGCTCCGGGCCGCGGCCGAGCGGGCAGGACTGTTCGAGGAGCTGGGCACCGACTGGCTGCTGCTGGACGCGGAGCTGATGCCCTGGTCGCTCAAGGCGGTCGAGCTGCTGCGCCGGCAGTACGCGGCGGTCGGTGCGGCGGCCGGTGCCGCGCTGCCGGAGGCGCTCGCCGCGCTGCGGCTCGGCGCGGCCCGCGGCCTGCCGGTGGACGAGCTGATCGGGCGTCAGCAGCAGCGGTCGGCGGACGCGGCGGCGTTCACCGTCGCCTACCGACGCTACTGCTGGCCCACCGAAGGGCTGACGGGTCTTCGGCTGGCCCCGTTCCAGGTGCTGGCGGCCGAGGGGGCCAACCTCGCGGTCCGTTCGCACGACCAGCACCTCGGCTGGATCGACCGGCTGGTGGCGGCCGACGACCCGGCGGCGCCGATCCTGCGGCGGACGGGGCGGCTGCTGGTCGACACCTCCGACCCGGACTCGGTCGCGGCCGGAGTCGCCTGGTGGGAGGAGCTGACCGCGGCGGGTGGTGAGGGCATGGTGGTCAAGCCGCTGGCCGCGCTGGTCCGCGGCGGTGCCGGCGGCCGGGGCGGCCTGGTCCAGCCCGGCGTGAAGGTCCGGGGCCGGGAGTACCTGCGGATCATCTACGGTCCGGACTACACCGAGCACCTCGCCGAGCTGCGGCAGCGCTCGCTCGGGCACAAGCGTTCGCTCGCCCTGCGCGAGTACGCGCTCGGCCTGGAGGCGCTGGACCGGCTGGCCGGGTCCGAGCCGCTCTGGCGGGTGCACGAGGCGGTCTTCGCCGTCCTCGCGCTGGAGTCGGAGCCGGTCGACCCCCGGCTCTGAGCCCGACTCCGACCCGACTCCGACCCGGCTCCGACCCCTGCGCCGACCCTGAACCGACCCGGGGCCGACTCACTCCGCCCCCGGCCCGCCGGTGCCGGGGCCGGCCGTGGCGGGCCACCCACTCCGACGGGTGGCCCGCCACGCTCACCTCCTGTTGCATAAGAATTCTGGAAGTCGTATACACTTCCCGTCTCATTGTCCCCGCAATCCAGGAGCCCGGCATGGCCTTCAACCTCCGGAACCGGCACTTCCTCAAGGAGCTGGACTTCACCGCGCAGGAGTTCCGCTTCCTGCTGGAGCTGTCCGCCCAGCTCAAGGCCGCCAAGTACGCGGGGACCGAGCAGCCCCGGCTGACCGGCAAGAACATCGCGCTGATCTTCGAGAAGACCTCCACCCGGACCCGCTGCGCCTTCGAGGTGGCCGCCCACGACCAGGGTGCCAGCACCACCTACCTGGATCCGTCCGGCTCGCAGCTCGGTCACAAGGAGTCCATCAAGGACACCGCCCGGGTGCTCGGCCGGATGTTCGACGGCATCCAGTACCGGGGCCACGGCCAGGTGCTGGTGGAGGAGCTGGCCACACACGCCGGCGTCCCGGTGTGGAACGGGCTCACCGACGAGTGGCACCCCACCCAGGCACTGGCCGACATCCTCACCATCGTCGAGCACGGCACCGAGCCGCTGGAGCGGACGGCCCTGGTGTACCTCGGCGACGCCCGCTACAACATGGGCAACTCACTGCTGGTCACCGGTGCGCTGCTGGGGATGGACATCCGGATCGTCGCGCCGCAGCAGCTCTGGCCCGCCCCTGAGGTGCAGAAGGCGGCCCAGGCGCTGGCCGAGGTCAGCGGCGCCCGGATCACCCTCACCGAGGACGTCGCCGACGGCGTCGCCGGGGCCGACTTCCTCTACACCGACGTCTGGGTCTCGATGGGCGAGCCCAAGGAGGTCTGGGCGGAGCGGATCGCGCTGCTGAAGCCGTACCAGGTCTCGATGGAGACGATCCGGGCCACCGGCAACCCGAACGTGAAGTTCCTGCACTGCCTGCCGGCCTTCCACGACCTCGGCACCGAGGTCGGCCGTCAGATCTTCGAGGCCACCGGCCTCAGCGAGCTGGAGGTCACCGACGAGGTCTTCGAGTCCGCCCACTCGGTGGTCTTCGACCAGTCCGAGAACCGCCTGCACACCATCAAGGCGGTCCTGGTGGCGACGCTCGGCTCCTGACGGCCCGTCGGGAACGGCAGGAGCGACCGGAGCGGCGGGAGGAGCAGGAGCGGTGGGAACCGCAGGCGCCGAGGCTCAGAAGTCCACGTTGACGCAGCCCACCCGCTGCGCCGGCGCGTGCCCGTGGTCGTCCGGCCCGGCGTGCAGCACCACCGACCCGGCCCCGCCGTCCCGGAACTCCCACTCCACCGTGCTGCTCGCGGAGGCGTGGCCGGTCGCGTCGGTGCGCAGGGTCAGCCAGAGCTCGTTCCGGTCGTTGGCGTAGGCAGGGTCGGTGGAGGGCTGCACCGGGTCCGGCCGGTCCTGGTAGTGCGGTCCCGCGTCGGCCGGGACGGTGCCGCAGCCCCGGGTGTGCACGTGCGCCGGGTAGTGGTGATCGGGCGTCAGCCCGTCCACCGTCATGGCGACGGTGGTCCGCCCCGGCGTCCGGTGCACCACGATCCGGGCGGTCGCGCCGTACGGCACGGCCTCCGGGTCGAAGCTGACGGCGGTGGCGGGCGCGATGCCGTCCGTCCGGTCGAAGGTGGCCTCCACCGTCTGGACCGGCGGGAGGAGCGGCTGCAGCAGGGCGAGCGCCAGGACGGGGACGGCGTACATGAGCGGGCCTTTCCGGAGGGGGTCCTGCCCCAAACTGCCAGCTCCGGCCGCCCCGGAGCGCGCTCCGCCCCCGGAAGTCACCCGTACGGGGCGTCCGCCGCGAGGCCGCCCGGTGAGCCCGCCCGACCGGGGCCGGAGGAGCGGCGAACTTGCGCGACAGCAGTGGGGGCGGAAGTTTGGAGAGGTGTCCCGGCCGGACCGTCGGACAGGGGCCAGCCTGACGCGGTGCGCACCCGGGCATGCACTATGGTTTATCTCGACATCGAGATAACTCCACGCTATGATTTATCTTGACGTCAAGATACTTGCCGAGAGGCGTACGCCCCCACCGGAGCTCGGGTAGGCCCAACTTAGGGTCACCTTACCACCGGGTGGATCCAAAAGGAGTCAGTCGTGTCCGCGAACAGCTTCGACGCCCGCAGCTCGCTGCAGGTGGGCGACGAGTCGTACGAGATCTTCAAGCTCTCCGCCGTCGAGGGTTCCGAGCGGCTGCCGTACAGCCTCAAGGTGCTGCTGGAGAACCTGCTCCGCACCGAGGACGGCGCGAACATCACCGCCGACCACATCCGGGCGCTGGGCAACTGGGACGAGAACGCCCAGCCGAGCGAGGAGATCCAGTTCACCCCCGCCCGCGTGATCATGCAGGACTTCACCGGTGTCCCCTGCGTGGTCGACCTGGCCACCATGCGCGAGGCCGTGAAGGAGCTGGGCGGCGACCCGGCGAAGATCAACCCGCTGGCGCCGGCCGAGCTGGTCATCGACCACTCCGTCATCGCCGACAAGTTCGGCACCCAGGACGCGTTCACCCAGAACGTCGAGATCGAGTACGGCCGTAACAAGGAGCGCTACCAGTTCCTGCGCTGGGGCCAGACCGCGTTCGACGAGTTCAAGGTCGTCCCGCCGGGCACCGGCATCGTGCACCAGGTCAACATCGAGCACCTGGCCCGCACCGTCATGGTCCGCAACGGCCAGGCGTACCCCGACACCTGCGTCGGCACCGACTCGCACACCACCATGGTCAACGGCCTGGGCGTGCTGGGCTGGGGCGTCGGCGGCATCGAGGCCGAGGCCGCGATGCTCGGCCAGCCGGTCTCCATGCTGATCCCGCGCGTGGTCGGCTTCAAGCTGAGCGGCGAGCTGCCGGCCGGCACCACCGCCACCGACCTGGTGCTCACCATCACCGAGATGCTGCGCAAGCACGGTGTGGTCGGCAAGTTCGTCGAGTTCTACGGCGCCGGCGTCACCGCCATCCCGCTGGCGAACCGCGCCACCATCGGCAACATGTCGCCGGAGTTCGGCTCCACCTGCGCGATCTTCCCGATCGACGCCGAGACGATCAGCTACCTGAAGCTGACCGGCCGTTCCGAGCAGCAGCTCGCCCTGGTCGAGGCGTACGCCAAGGAGCAGGGCCTCTGGCACGACCCGTCGGTCGAGCCGGTCTACTCCGAGTACCTCGAGCTGGACGTCTCCACCGTCGTCCCGTCGATCTCCGGCCCGAAGCGTCCGCAGGACCGGGTCATCCTGGCCGAGGCGGCCGAGAAGTTCGCCGAGGTGCTGCCCGCGTACTCCGCCGAGGCGTCGAAGCCGACCACGGTGACCGCTCCCGACGGCGGCCAGTACCAGATCGACAACGGCGCGGTCGTGATCGCCTCGATCACCTCCTGCACCAACACCTCCAACCCCTCCGTCATGCTGGGCGCCGCCCTGCTGGCGAAGAAGGCCGTGGAGAAGGGCCTGCGCGTCAAGCCCTGGGTCAAGACCACCCTGGCCCCCGGGTCCAAGGTCGTCATGGACTACTACGAGAAGGCCGGCCTCGTCCCCTACATGGAGAAGCTCGGCTTCAACCTGGTGGGCTACGGCTGCGTCACCTGCATCGGCAACTCGGGCCCGCTGCCCGAGGAGGTCTCGGCGGCCGTCAACGAGGCCGACCTCGCGGTCGTCTCGGTGCTCTCCGGCAACCGCAACTTCGAGGGCCGGATCAACCCCGACGTCAAGATGAACTACCTGGCCTCCCCGCCGCTGGTGGTCGCCTACGCGCTCGCGGGCAACATGAACATCGACATCACCCGGGACGCGCTCGGCCAGGACCAGGACGGCAACGACGTCTTCCTCGCCGACATCTGGCCCTCCGAGAAGGAGGTCGCCGACACCGTCGCGAGCTCGATCGACGAGGCGATGTTCGACAAGGGCTACCAGGACGTCTTCGCCGGTGACCACCGCTGGCAGTCGCTCCCGATCCCGACCGGCAACACCTTCGAGTGGGACGCCGAGTCCACCTACGTCCGGAAGCCCCCGTACTTCGAGGGCATGGCCAAGACCCCGAGCCCGGTGAACGACATCGCCGGCGCCCGCGTGCTGGCCAAGCTGGGCGACTCGGTCACCACCGACCACATCTCCCCGGCCGGCAACATCAAGCCGGGCACCCCGGCCGCGCAGTACCTCACCGAGAACGGTGTGGAGAAGCGCGACTTCAACTCGTACGGCTCGCGCCGTGGCAACCACGAGGTGATGATCCGCGGCACCTTCGCCAACATCCGGCTGCGGAACCAGATCGCCGAGGGCACCGAGGGCGGCTACACCCGCGACTTCACCCAGCCCGACGCGCCGGTGTCGTTCATCTACGACGCCTCGCAGAACTACCAGGCCGCCGGCATCCCGCTGGTCGTCCTGGCGGGCAAGGAGTACGGCTCGGGCTCGTCCCGTGACTGGGCGGCCAAAGGCACCGCGCTGCTCGGCGTCAAGGCCGTCATCGCCGAGTCCTACGAGCGCATCCACCGCTCGAACCTGATCGGCATGGGTGTCCTGCCGCTCCAGTTCCCGGAGGGCCAGACCGCCGAGTCGCTGGGCCTCACCGGTGAGGAGACCTTCTCCTTCACCGGCGTGACCGAGCTCAACGAGGGTCGCACCCCGAAGACCGTCAAGGTCACCGCGGGCGACGTCAGCTTCGACGCGGTGGTCCGGATCGACACCCCCGGTGAGGCGGACTACTACCGCAACGGCGGCATCCTGCAGTACGTGCTGCGCAGCCTGATCGGCTGAGGCGAGCAGTGAGGGGCCCGGACCGCAGCGATGCAGTCCGGGCCCCTCGTGCGTTCCTGCACGGCCCCTGGGAGGGCACCGGGTCGACCGCCCACCAGGCCGACCTGTTCGCGGGACCTGCCCTGCACGGTGCACACCGACTGGCTGCGCGGAGCCGGCCGGACGTACGGCGGCACCACCCCGCACACCTTCGACACCCCGAGGTGCTGAGCCACAGAGCCGCGTTACCGCCGCCTCGGTGGGCTCGGCGGGGTCATGCTCTGGGCCCTCGACAACGACGACGGCAGCGGCACCCTGGTGAGGGCGCTCGACAAGCGCCGCAAGTTCTGACAGGTTCCCAACAGTCGATTCGCTGCGCGCGGCTTCGTGCGTCACTGTTCTGTGATGCGCGAAGCTGCGCGTTTCTATGTTCAAACGAACACAACCGCGCTAGATTCTCCTCCATCGACGGGCCGGACGGGCAAATATGCAGGCCTCCTGCACATTGCACATGCTGCATCGCCGACAACGCTTTGGCCCCCAGGGGCCGCATCGGGCGGTCCGGCTATTGCTGCCAGATGAACAGTGGACTATACCTTTGCCCATCACAGAAACCGCCTCTGACCGGCCCCTTGGCCGCTGGGCGCGCCTCACTGGCAGGAATTGACGATCCGTCAGTACCTGTACGCATCTTCTGGACACCGAGGGGTTAGGGCACTCATGGGCTCTGCAACCGAGTACAACCGCCGTGACATCTTCAAGCGGGCCGCGGCCATCACCGTGCTCGCGGCCGGCAGCGGCTCGCTGCTCGCCGCCTGTGCCGGTGGCAGCAGCAGCGATGGCAAGAAGGCCGGCGAGTACAACCTGAAGGACGCCAAGAACCCGTTCGGCGTGGACGCCAAGAAGGGTCTTGAGGTCTTCATCTTCGACGGCGGCTACGGCAAGGACTACCTGGCCGCGTTCGCCGCGGTCTATGCCAAGACCTACCCGGACGCCAAGGTCGACCAGCAGGCCGACAAGGACATCACCGGCAAGCTGCAGCCGCGCTTCAACGCCGGCTCCCCGCCGGACGTCATCGACGACTCGGGCAACAAGCAGATCAAGCTCGACGTCCTGGCCAAGGACAAGAGCCTGGTCGACCTGGCCCCGCTGCTGGACGCGCCGTACATCGACGACCCGTCGAAGAAGGTCCGTGACGTCCTGATGCCCGGCACCATCGAGTCCGGCACCATCGACGGCAAGGTCTACAACCTGTCGTACGCGTACACCATGTGGGGCCTGTGGTACTCCAACAAGCTCTTCAAGGACAACGGCTGGACCGCGCCGAAGACCTGGGCCGACTTCATCACCATCTGTGAGAAGGCCAAGGCCAAGGGCATCGCCCCGCTCGCCCACCAGGGCAAGTACCCGTACTACATCAACGTCGCCATCCTGGACATGATCGCCAAGCAGGGCGGCCTCGACCTGATGGCCCGGATCGACAAGCTCGACCCGACCGCGTGGGACGACCCGGCCGTGAAGACCGCCGTCGAGGCGTTCTTCCAGGTGGTGGAGAAGGACTTCCTGCTGCCCGGCACCAACGGCATGACCCACACCGAGTCGCAGACCGCGTGGAACCAGTACAAGGCGGTCTTCATCCCGTCCGGCTCCTGGCTGGAGAACGAGCAGCTCTCCTCCACCCCGGCCGACTTCGAGATGACCTTCCTGCCGATGCCGTCGCTCCCCGGCGACAAGCTTCCGTTCGAGGCCATCCGGGCCGGCTCCGGCGAGCCGTTCGTGGTGCCGGCCAAGGCCAAGAACGTGGCCGGCGGCCTGGAGTTCCTCCGGATGATGCTGACCAAGGAGGCGTCGGGCAAGTTCGCCCAGGCCGCCAACAGCCTCACCTGCCTCAAGGACGGTGTCGGTCCGGACGTCCAGCTGAAGCCGGGCACCAAGTCCACCGTGGTGGCACTGAAGGACGCGGGCGCCAACGTCTTCAACTTCCAGTACCCGAACACCGCGAGCAAGTTCGACGAGGACCTGCAGAACGCCTCCGGTGAGCTGCTGGCCAAGCGCATCACTCCGGCGGAGTGGATCAAGCGCGCCAAGGAGTCGGCCACCAAGAACAAGACCGCCTGACCGGCGACGTGACACAGCGCACCGGGGGGCTCCCGCACCAGTCCCCCGGTGCGTCAACGCCTGACGGACAGGAGAAGTGACCATGCGTCACGGCAAGTACCCCTTCATCGTGGGGTTCCTCTTTCTTCCGATCGTGCTGTACGTGGGCCTGGTGCTCTGGCCCTACGCGCAGACCTTCGGATACTCCCTGACCGACTGGTCGGGGCAGAGCCAGGAGATGAACTTCGTCGGCCTGGACAACTACACCAAGCTCCTCGGTGACGAGGTCTTCCTCGGCGCGCTCTGGCACAACCTGCTCCTGCTCGCGGTGCTCCCGATCGCCACCATCCTGATCGCGCTGTTCTTCGCCTTCATGCTCAACGTGGGTGGCAAGGGCGGGACCGGCGGTGTCCAGGGCGTCGCGGGTGCCGCCTTCTACAAGGTGGTCTTCTTCTTCCCGCAGGTCCTGTCTATCGCCATCCTGGCGGTGCTCTGGCAGGCGGTGTACCGCAGCGACGGCGCGGGTCTGGCCAACGGCGCGCTGCTCAAGCTCGGCCTGGGCGACCCGCAGCACCCGGTCGAGTGGCTGAACGACCCGAACCTGGTGCTCTGGTGCATCATGGGCGTCCTGATCTGGGGCGGCGTCGGGTTCTACCTGGTGCTGTTCTCGGCGGCCATGCAGTCGATCCCGAAGGACATCTACGAGGCGGCGCTGCTGGACGGCGCCAAGCGCGGCCAGACCTTCTTCAAGATCACCCTGCCGCTGCTCTGGGAGACCATCCAGACCGCCTGGGTCTACCTCGCCATCGTGGCGATGGACGCCTTCGCACTGGTCGCCAGCATGACCCCGGGCCGCACCTACGGCGGTGGCCCGGACCACCACAGCGAGTTGATGTCGACGTACCTGATGCGCAACTTCCTCGCCTTCGGTGAGGCGGGCTACGCCTGCGCGATGGGTGTTGTGATCTTCTTCTTCACCCTCATCCTGTCCGTCGTCTCGCTGCGGGTCACCCGGCGCGAGCGCATCGAGTACTGAGCGGGGCATGGCATGAGTACCAGCATCGACAAGACCACGACCGTTCCGGCCCAACGCTCCGTCAAGCCCCGGCCGCCGGCCAAGGAGGCGCGCTTCGCCGACGGCGGCGGGGTGCTGAACGTGTTCTCGCACGGCTTCCTGGCCATCTGGGCCCTGCTGATCCTGTTCCCGCTGGCCTGGGTGGTGCTCGGTTCGTTCAAGACCGACACCCAGATCAACACCAGCGCCTGGAGCTGGCCGACCTCCTGGAGCTTCAAGAACTTCGGCAGCGCCTGGGAGAAGGGCATCGGCGGCTTCTTCGCCAACACCCTGATCGTGCTGGCGGGTTCGCTCACCCTGACCATGCTGCTCGGCGCGATGGCGGCCTACGTGCTGGCCCGCTACGAGTTCAAGGGCAACCGGTCGATCTACTTCCTGTTCGTCGCGGGCGCGATGTTCCCCGTCTACCTCGCGCTCGTCCCGCTCTTCTTCATGGTCCGCAACCTCGGCGAGATCAGCCCGTACCTGGGCCTGAACAGCTACGGCGGCCTGATCCTGGTGTACACGGCGTACTCGCTGCCGTTCACCGTGTTCTTCCTGCACTCGTTCTTCCGCACGCTGCCGACCGCGATCCACGAGGCGGCCATGCTGGACGGCTGCTCGCACGCGCGGGCGTTCTTCCAGGTGATGGTGCCGATGGCCAAGCCCGGCCTGATCAGCGTCGGCATCTTCAACGTGCTGGGGCAGTGGAACCAGTACATCCTGCCGGTCACCCTGATGCAGCCGACCTCGGCCGGCGAGGCGGACCACTCGATGCTGGCCCAGGGCCTGGTCAACCTCGCCCTGCAGTCCGGCTACAAGAGCGACGCCCCGGCGCTGTTCGCGGGTATGACCATCGCGATGCTGCCGGTGCTGGTGGTGTACCTGTCCTTCCAGCGCCAGGTGCAGTCGGGTCTCACCTCGGCCACCCTGAAGTAACCGCAGTCAACTGCCGACGGGGCCGCCCACGTGGACAAGTGGGCGGCCCCGTCAGTGCGTTCAGCCCCGGTCGACCGCCTGCGCGCGCAGCGCGCGGTCCAGGTCGTCCCGGCACTCCAGCACCAGGCGGCGCAGCGCCGGGGCGGCGCCCGGGTGCTCCGCCAGCCAGGCGTCGGCCGCGGCCAGGGTGGCCGGGTCGGTCTGGAACCGGGGGAAGAAGCCGCCGACGATCCGCATCGCGATCTCGATCGAGCGCTGGGCCCAGACCGACTCGATGACCTCGAAGTAGGTGTCGGCGTACCCGGCGGTCAGCTCCCGCTGGCCGGGCTGGGCGAAGCCCGCGATCTGGGCCTCCACCAGCGCGTTCGGCAGCTCGTCGGAGTCCAGCACGGCGGCCCAGGCGGTGGCCTTGGCCCCGGGGGTGGGCAGCGCGGCCAGCGTCTGCGTCAGGTACTGGCGACCGCTCGCGGTGTTGTCCAGCTCCAGCTCGGTCCGCAGCTCCTCGGGGGTGGTCCGGCCGGCCGAGGCCAGCGAGAGCCGCAGTGCCCAGCGCAGCTCCTGGTCGACCGCCAGGCCGTCGACCTTCGCGGTGCCGGCCAGCAGACCTTCGACCAGCTGGAGCTGCTCGGGCTGGTCGGCGGTCAGTGCCAGGAACCTGGCCCAGGCCAGCTGGTGGTCGCTGCCCGGCTCGGCAGCCCGCAGCTCGCGCAGTGCGCAGCCCGCCAACTGCCGTGCGCCCGCTGCCCGGTGCTCCGGCGCGGAGTACAGGTCGAGGGCACCCTTGGCCTGCTGGTGCAGCGACTGCAGCACCCCGATGTCCGACTCGGGGCCGGCGAACCGGTCCACCAGGGCGAGGTAGTCCCGGGTCGGCATCAGGCCGTCCCGGGTCAGGTTCCAGGCGGCGGACCAGGCCAGCGCGCGGGACAGCGGCTCGTCGATCTCGCCGAGGCCCTCGCGCAGCGTCTCCAGCGAGTGGTCGTCGAACCGGATCTTGCAGTACGTCAGGTCGTCGTCGTTCAGCAGCACCAGCGCCGGGCGCGGCTTGCCGGCCAGCTCGGGCACCACGGTGCGGGCGCCGTCCACGTCCAGCTCGACCCGTTCGGTGCGCACCAGCGCGCCGTCGCTGTCCCGCTCGTAGAAGCCGATCGCGATCCGGTGCGGCCGGAGCGTGGCGCCGTCCTGGAGCACGGCCAGCTCGGTGATCCGGCCCTCGGCGTCCACGGTGAGCTGCGGGGTGAGCGCGTTGACCCCGGAGGTCTGCAGCCAGGCGGCGGCCCAGGAGCTGAGGTCCCGTCCGCTGGTCTGCTCCAGCGCGCCGAGCAGGTCGCCGAGCACGGTGTTGCCGAAGGCGTGCTGCTTGAAGTAGGTGCGGGCGCCCTCGAAGAACGCCTCCGCGCCGACGTACGCCACCAGCTGCTTGAGCACCGAGGCGCCCTTGGCGTAGGTGATGCCGTCGAAGTTGAGCTTGGCGTCCTCCAGGTCACGGATGTCGGCCGTGATCGGGTGGGTGGTGGGGAACTGGTCCTGCCGGTACGCCCACGCCTTGCGCCGGTTGGCGAAGGTGATCCAGGCGGCCTTGTACTTGGTGCCCGCGCCGATCAGCGCGTACGAGCCCATGAAGTCGGCGAAGGACTCCTTCAGCCAGAGGTCGTCCCACCACTTCATGGTGACCAGGTCGCCGAACCACATGTGCGCCATCTCGTGCAGGATGACGTTCGCCCGGCCCTCGTACGCCGCCTCGGTGACCTTCGAGCGGAAGACGAACTCCTCCCGGAAGGTCACGCAGCCGGGGTTCTCCATCGCGCCGATGTTGTACTCCGGGACGAAGCACTGGTCGTACTTGCCGAAGGGGTACGGGTAGTCGAACTCGGCGTGGAAGAAGTCCAGGCCCTGCTTGGTGACGGTGAAGATCTCGTCGGCGTCGAAGTGCTTCGACAGCGACTTGCGGCAGGTCGCCGCGAGCGGGATCTCCAGCGTCGAGCCGTCGGGCAGCGCGCGGCTGTAGTGGTCGCGTTCGACGTGGTACGGCCCGGCCACCACGGCGGTCAGGTAGGTGGCGATCGGCTGGGTCGGCGCGAACTCCCAGATCCGGGCGGTGCCCTCCGCGGTGACTGCGGTGTGCACGCCGTTGGCGTACACGTCCCAGGCCGCCGGCGCGGTCACCGTGAAGGTGAACGGAGCCTTCAGGTCGGGCTGCTCGAAGTTGGTGAACACCCGCCGGGAGTCGGCCGGTTCGAAGTGGGTGTAGAGGTAGGTCTCGCCGTCCACCGGGTCGACGAAGCGGTGCAGGCCCTCGCCGGTCCGGCTGTAGGCGCAGTCGGCCTCGACCACCAGCAGGTTCTGCTCGGCCAGGTCGGCCAGCTGCACCCGGGTGCCGTCGAACACCTCGGCCGGGTCCAGGTCGCGCCCGTTCAGGGTCACGGTCCGGACCCGCGGCGCGAGCAGGTCGGCGAAGCTCGCCGCCCCGGCCTCGGCGGAGCGGAAGGCGATCGTGGTGGTCGACCGGAAGGTGGCGGCCGTCGGGTCGACGGCCGAGGTCAGGTCGAGGTGGACGCGGTAGCTGTCCACCGAGAGGATGGCGGCCCGGTGCTGGGCTTCCTCGCGGCTCAGGTTCTTGCCCGGCACGGGCGGTTCTCCTTTGTCCGGATCGCTCGGTCTCTGTCGGGAGGTCCTCCCAGGCGCATCCTTTCACGTGTGCCGCGCGGTGCCATTGCACAGGTCAGGTCGGAATCAGCGGGGCCCCAGCGCTGTTGCCCAGGGTGGAACCGCCCCTACCGACCGAAGGACGCCGTCAGTGACGACCGCAGACTCCAAGAAGATCGCCGACTTCTGGTTCGACCCGGCCTGCCCGTGGGCCTGGATGACGTCCCGTTGGATGCTGGAGGTGGAGCAGCTCCGCCCGGTGCAGACCCGCTGGCACGTGATGAGCCTGTCGGTGCTGAACGAGCACCGCGAGGACCTGCCGCCGCAGTACAAGGACTTCGTCGCCAAGGGCTGGGGCCCGGTCCGGGTGCTGATCGCGGCCGCCCAGGCGCACGGCGAGAAGGTGCTCGGCCCGCTCTACACCGAGCTCGGCACCCGCTTCCACAACCAGGGTCTGCCGAACGAGCGGGCCACCATCGAGGCGGCCTTGGTCGCGGCCGGCCTGCCGGTCGAGCTGGCCGACGCGGCCGACTCCACCGAGTACGACGAGGCACTGCGCGCCTCGCACGCCGAGGGCATCACCCTGGTCGGCGAGGACGTCGGCACCCCGGTGATCGCGGTGGACGGTCCGGACGGCGACCGGGTCGCCTTCTTCGGCCCGGTGGTCACCCCGACCCCGCGCGGCGAGGCCGCCGCCCGGCTGTGGGACGGCACCCTGCTGGTGGCCGGCACCCCCGGCTTCTACGAGATCAAGCGCACCCGTACCGCGGGCCCGTCCTTCGAGTGACGGCACGCCGAAGGCCCCGGTCCGCGTCGGCGGGCCGGGGCCTTCGGGCTGATCGGGGGTCAGGCGTCGGTCGCCGCCTCGGCGTCCCGGCGCTGCTTGAGCCGGCCGGCCAGCGAGAGTGCCAGGGTGAGCGCCGCGGTGAAGTAGAGCTGGACCCGGTTGTCGTGATCCAGCGTCATCAGCCCGAGCACCGTGACGATGCCCGCCAGCGCCACCCAGGTCAGGTAGGGGAAGGCCCACATCCGGACGCCGAGCAGCTCGGGCGCCTCCCGCTCCAGCCGCCGCCGCATCCGCAGCTGGGACACCGCGATGAAGCCCCAGACCACCAGCACCGCCGCGCCGACCATGTTGAGCAGCCAGGCGAACACCGTGTCGGGCCACTTGAAGCTGAGCAGCACCGCGAAGAAGCCGAAGGCCGAGGAGGCCAGCACCGCGACCCGCGGCACCCCGCCGCTGACCCTGGCCAGCACCCGCGGCCCCTGGCCGCGCTGGACCAGTGAGTACGCCATCCGCGAGGAGCCGTAGATGTTGGCGTTCATCGCGGAGAGCAGCGCGATCAGCACCACCACGTTCATCAGCTGCGCGGCGTTCGGGATGCCGATGGCGTCCAGCACCGCGACGTACGGGCCGCTGCTGACCACCTCGGGGTCGTTCCACGGGACCAGCGTGACGATCACGGCCATCGAGCCGACGTAGAACAGCGCGATCCGCCACATCGCGGTGCGCACGGCGATGGCCACGCTGCGCCGGGGGTTCTCGGACTCGGCGGCGGCGATGGTCACCGTCTCCAGGCCGCCGTAGGCGAAGACCGAGGCGAGCAGCCCGGTGACCAGCCCGCTGACCCCGTTCGGGAGGAAGCCGCCCTGGCCGGTCAGGTTGCCGGTGCCGGGGGCCTGCACGCCGGGCAGCAGGCCGAGGATCGCCAGCACGCAGATCACCAGGAAGGCGGCGATCGCGGTCACCTTGATCGCGGCGAACCAGAACTCGAACTCGCCGAAGTTCTTCACGGCGGCCAGGTTGGTGCCGCAGAAGAAGGTCATGAACAGCGCGACCCAGGCCCAGCTGGGCACCCCGGGCAGCCAGCCGTGCACGATCCCGGCGGCGGCGATCGCCTCGGCGGCCACCCCCACGCAGAGCAGGGTCCAGAACACCCAGCCGGAGGCCACGCCGGCCCAGGGGCCGATCTCCTTCTCGGCGTGCACCGAGAAGGAGCCGGTGGCCGGGCGGGCCGCCGACATCTCGCCGAGCATCCGCATCACCAGCATGACCAGCAGGCCGGAGGCGGCGAACGCCAGCACGATGGCCGGTCCGGCCGCGGCGATGCCCGCTCCGGAGCCGACGAACAGCCCGGCGCCGATCACGCCACCGAGCGCGATCATCGACAGGTGACGCTGCTTCAGACCGTGGGTGAGCCCGCCTTCGGCGGGCTGCTCGGCGGGCTCCAGCGTCGGCTGGGGAGTGGGGGAGGACATCAGCTGGGTCCAGACTCTGTACGGATAGCGGGAGAGACCGTCCACTATTCGGTACGAACGGTGGGCATGCCAATGTCCAGGGTCGGGAGACCGCCATCCGGACGGTCATCTGACGGAAAGTGATCGCATTCTCACTCTTTCTGGCCGGAATGGGTCGAACACGACAAGCCGGGGCACCGGCCCTTGGTCGGATCCGACGCCCTCGTCGGGCCGGGCGGCGGCATAGGTTCACAAGTGATCACCGAACGAGTCGTCAGGAGACCCGCCCATGGCCACCGCCACGTCCGCCCCCGCCGCCCCGGTCCTCGCCGACCTGCTCCCGCAGGCCGGATCCCGGTTCGGCGCCCAGGTCCGCGAGCTCGCCCTGGTCGCCGGGGGAGCCGCGGTCACCGGCCTGGCCGCCCAGCTCTCGGTGCCGGTGCTCGGCTCGCCGGTCCCGGTCACCGGCCAGACCTTCGCGGCCCTGCTGGTCGGCACCGCGCTCGGTGCCCGGCGCGGCATCGCCTCGCTCGGCCTCTACCTGCTGGCCGGGATGGCGGGCCTGCCCTGGTTCGCCGACGGCAGCGCCGGCTTCGCGATGCCCAGCCTCGGCTACGTGATCGGCTTCGTACTGGCGGCCGGCCTGGTCGGCGCGCTGGCCCGGCGCGGCGCGGACCGCAGCCCGCTGCGGACGGCCGGCGCGATGCTGCTCGGCACCCTGGCGATCTACGCCGTGGGCGTTCCGTACCTGGCCGCCTCGCTGCACGTCCCGCTGGCCCGCGCGGCCGAACTCGGGCTCTACCCCTACCTGGTGGGCGACGCGCTGAAGCTGGTGCTGGCGATGGGCGCGCTGCCGCTGGCCTGGAAGCTGGTCCGGCGCGCCTCCTGAATCCGACCCGCCGACCGGGCCCGGCGGCCCGCGCGTGCCACAATCTGCGCATGCGCGTGTACCTGGGTTCCGACCATGCCGGATATGACCTCAAGAACCACCTCGTCCAGTGGCTGAAGGAGAACGGCCATGAGCCGGTCGACTGCGGCCCGCACATCTACGACGCGGTGGACGACTACCCGCCGTTCTGCCTCCGGGCGGCCGAGCGCACCGCCGCGGACCCGGAGTCGCTGGGCATCGTGATCGGCGGCTCCGGCAACGGCGAGGCGATCGCCGCCAACAAGGTCAAGGGCGTCCGGGCGGCGCTGGCCTGGAGCGAGCAGACCGCCTCGCTCGGCCGCGAGCACAACAACGCCAACGTGATCAGCGTCGGTGGCCGGATGCACACCGAGGCCGAGGCCACCCGGTTCGTCGAGATCTTCCTCAACACCCCGTACAGCGGCGAGGAGCGGCACACCCGCCGGATCGAGATGCTCTCCGAGTACGAGACCACCGGCGAGCTCCCGCCGATCCCCGCCCACCACCCGCAGGTCTGATCCTCCCGGACCGCCGGGGGCCCGGCCCCCGGCGGTCCGCCGGACCGTCAGAAGCCGTGCGGCAGCCAGGGCGCGAGGTCCGAGGCGAAGGCCCGGTCGGCCTCCGCCAGCGCGCCGTCGCCCAGCTCCCGTACCAGCCCGGCCCGGCCGAGCGCCGCGAGCCGGACGCCGCCCAGGTAGGCGGCCCCCAACTCCCGGACGTCCAGCGCGAGATCGGCCGCGTCCTCGGTGCGGACGCAGCTCGCCCCCTTGCCCGGGCCGGCGCTGCGCAGCCGCCAGCGCCCGGCGTTCCACGGCGCGAACGGGTCGGTCACCTCCAGCACCACGTTCAGCGCCGTCGCGTACCCGCGCTGCTCCAGCGCCTCGTCGAGCCGGACCAGCCGGACGTGCAGCGCGTCGCCCAGCCGGGGCTCCAGCCGGCGCGGGTCGTCGACCAGGTGCAGCACCGGGTCGTCCACCGGGCGGTTGGCGACGGTCACCCGGCGGACCAGGTCCAGGCTGAGCAGGTAGTCCCAGAGCGCGGCGTACACCCCGGGCGTGAGCGCCTCGACGTCCCGGACCCGGACCGTGCCGTCCGGGATGTCCTCGGTGCCCCAGTCCACCGAGACCGCGTACCTGGCGTAGCCGAGCAGCCGGCCGCTCGCCCGGTCCTCGGCCAGCACGCACTGCCGGGGCGAGTAGCCGTCCCGGCCGGCGGGCGGGTCGAGCAGCGGGAGCTGCTCCCAGCCGGGCCGGCGCTCCAGCATCCCCGGCCGGCCGGGCACCAGCTCGGCGTACAGCCGCTCGCAGGCCGGGCCGCTCGCCACCGGGTCGGCCAGCCGGAGCCGGACCTCGCGGTCCACCGGCGCCTGCACCCGGACCCGGCCGGTCGGCGCGGTCAGCGCCATCCGCCAGCTCCCCAGGCCGTAGCCGAACCGGCCGTAGATGCCGGACTCCGACGCGGTCAGCACCGCGAGCGCCTCACCGCCGTCCCGGAGGCCGGTCAGCTGACGGCGCATCAACCCGGTGAGCAGGCCGCGCCGCCGGTGGGTCGGCAGCACCCCGACCATGGTGACCGCCGCGACCGGAACCACCGCCCCGCCCGGCACGGTCATCCGGAGCGAGAACGCCCCGGCGCAGGCCACCGGGTCGGCGCCGTCCCAGATCCCCAGCGAGCGGTCCGGCTCGGTCAACTCCCGCCAGAGTGCCCGCTCCTCGGGGTGCTCCTCCTGGCCGCCGAAGGCGACCTCCAGGGTCCGGTACCAGCCTTCCCACTCCCGGCTCGTCAGCGTACGTACGGTCAGGCCGTCAACTGTCGTCTCATCAGCGGTCATATGCCAACAGCTATCACCGAGTCGCATCGTGCGCGAGCGACATTCGGCGGCTTGACCTCCCGGGTTCCGGCGGCGGGTGGGCGCCTCCGGCGGCCGAAATCCACTGGGCCGCGCGGAACGGTGCGCCCGGCGGCGCCCCAACCGTCGACGGCGGGCCACGCCGGTGGATAAGGTCAGAGCCCATGGCTGGCAGCACGCCGGGTTTCACGCCCCGGCCGACTGAGACGGGCCCGGCCGCGCAGGCGGCCGACACCCCGTGGACGGCCCGGTTGCGCAGCAGGCTCCACCGGGTCCGCCGAGTGCTGCGCCGGACCGGGGTGGACTACTTCCGCGGCGACGCCTCCGACTGGCTCGCCTTCGCGGTGCTGTTCGCGACCGTCCCGCTGCTGGTGGTGCTCAACGTCCTGATCCCGGCCTGGGCGCCGCCCACCGCCCTGGTGCTGCCGATCCTGGCCGGGGCCCTGCTGCTGCGCCCCGGCACCCTGGTGCTGCTGTACGCGGCCGCCGCGCTCGGGCTCTCGGTCGAGTCGCTGATCCACACCGGCGAGCGGGTGGCCAGCGACCGGCCCGACACCTACGTCTTCGGCGTCACCCCCGGCGCCGCCCTGGTGGTCGGCGCGGTCGGGGTGGCCGGGCTGCTGCTGGCCCAGTTCCGCAGCCGGGTCGGCGTGCCCTGGCGGGGCGGCGGCTCGATGCTGTTCGACCTGCGCGAGCGGCTGCGGGTGCAGAGCAGGGTGCCCGCGCTTCCCGAGGGCTGGTCCGCCGACATGGCGCTCCGCCCGGCCGGCGGCCAGTCCTTCTCCGGCGACTTCGTGGTGGCCACCAGGACCGGCCCGGGCCGCCGCACCCTTGAGGTGGTGCTCGCCGACGTCTCGGGCAAGGGCATGGACGCGGGCTCCCGGGCACTGCTGCTCTCCGGCGCGTTCGGCGGGCTGCTCGGCTCGCTGCCGGCCCACCAGTTCCTGCCCGCCGCCAACGGCTACCTGCTCCGGCAGGACTGGGACGAGGGCTTCGCGACCGCCGTGCACCTGGTGCTGGACCTGGAGACCGGCGAGTACGAGCTGCTGTCGGCCGGGCACCTGCCCGGGATGCAGCGGCACGCGGGCACCGGCCGCTGGGAGATCAAGGAGTCGGTCGAGGGCGCGCTGCTCGGGGTCTACGACGGTGCGGTCTTCGAGGCGGTCCGGGGCCGGCTGGACCAGGGCGACGTGCTGATGCTCTGCACCGACGGCATGGTGGAGATCCCCGGCCGGGACCTGACCGAGGGGATGGACCGGCTGATGGGGGAGGCGGACCGGCTGGTCGGCGGCGCCCCGTTCTCCCAACACGGCGGCCGGGGCTCGGCGGTGAAGCTGATCGAGTCGGTGGCCAAGGACGTCAACGACGACCGGGCGGTCCTGCTGCTGTGGCGCGGGTGACCGACGGGTGGCCGAAGTGTGTCAAGTCGGTGCACCGGTCTTCGGCCATTCCTGACCGCGGCCCGGTGCAGTGGATCTAGGTCCGGCCCCACCAGCCCGGGAGCGGTCAACTTCCAGTTAGGGGTACCCGTTCGACGGCCCGTCAGGTTGGCTGGGCTATCGTCTCGGTCGGCGGAAATTCGTCTCACATCGCAGGATCTTCGCGGCTGCCTTCCGGCAAGTCCTTTACGCAGTCGGCACGAACGACCACACTGAGTTCGGGTGGGACGGTCGGTTCTCGGGGGTCTCGGGGGATTGGGCCCGCCACGAAGCTCGCTACGAAAGAATGAGGAAGTGAGTCCTGGTGGCCTTCTCCGTCTCAGCGCTGGTCCTGTTCGGGATCATCGTGGTCATCTTCATCCGCAACAAGCAGTTGAAGACCAGTCACGCGGTCATGGCCGCGCTCTTCGGCTTCATGCTGAGCCAGTCCACGGCGGCCAAGCCGATCCAGGACTTCCTGACCCAACTCGCCCAGACCATCTCCTCGGTCGCCAGCTGACCGGGCGCGCCTGACCCGGGTCGGGCCGGCTTCGGCCGGTCTCAGCGACGGCCCCGCCACCAGCGGCCCAACCGGCTGCGCCGCGGCGGGGGTTCGGCCTGTCCCGGGGTCTCCGTCGCCGGGTGCTCGGCGACCAGCAGCAGGAACAGCCGGGCCCAGCACAGCCGTTCACCGCGCGGCCAGTCCAGCGCGCGCAGCGTGGTGGAGGCCGACTCGCAGACCGTCCCGTTGATCCGGACCTCGGCGACGTCGTCGCCCGCCTTGCCGCCGAAGAACAGCTTCACGCCGTTGACCTGACGCTCGGCCAGTTCCGGCAGCACGGCGGCGGCCAGCACCGGGCCGAGATCCCGCTCGGCGACCCAGTCGAACAGCGGGTCGGTGTCGACGCCGAACACCGCGGCCGGGCCCTGCACGACGTGCCAGCCCGGGAGCTCGGGGGCGTCGTAGTGGTCGCCGCCGCCGGTCAGCAGGCCGACCACGGCACTCGCCGTGGTGCCCGCCCACATCCGCACCGCGCTGTCCAGCCGCTCCACCTCGGTGCCGCCGACGCCGGCCGCGCAGTCCCAGATCACCGGCGCGTCGCCCTGGCCGAGCCGCAGCACGTAGCCGAGGTCGACGTGGCCGCCGCCGGTGCCGTGCTCGTCGTGCTCCCGGAACGCCACCGCCGTGGTGCCGGGCCCGCGCAGCAGCGGACCGTCGGCGGTGAACTCCTGGCCGAGCCGGGCCAGCTCACGGACGGCCGCGCGCTGGATGACGGCCAGCCGTTCCTCGGGGCGCACAGACGGGGCTCCTCGCTCGACAGAACTCTGCTCGACGGCGCTTCGAACACCTTCGTTCGAGCGCGACCGTGGCGAGCGTATCGGCCCGGCGTGAGCGGTGTCACTGTCGGCGCTGGCGGAGCGGGGCCAGGTGGGTACGGACGGCGATATCGGCCACCCTCCGTGAACCGATCGGGGACGAAGTGTCGCCGAATCGGACCCTCCGGGTCGCAAGTCCCGGACCGGACGTGACCTTCGTCCCTGATCATCCTTGTTCATCGTTCAACCGGGGCTTGCCAGCGGGCGGCCGATCGGCTTTGCTTCGAGGCCTGTCCGGTGAACGACCGGATGGGCTCAACCGGGCGGAACGCCGAGTCCTGCCGCCGCCCGGCGCCTCGTACCAGGCACGCATGGCAGGAGCGGGGGACCCAAGGTAAGTCGCCGAACCGGTGTGAACCGGGCCGGCTTGGGGTTAAGCCGCATTCCTGCGGCCGGGCATCTCCAGCCCGCACCCGACAGCTCACCTCGTAGGCGTCGGAGAGGACCACCCCCATGTCCGCACAGGGCAAGCACCGTCGCGTCCAGCTGTCCCACCTGACCCGGATCGCCGTCGCGACCGGCGTGCTCGGCGCCACCTTCGCGCTGCCGGTCGCCGCCGCCAGCGCCCACCAGGGCCATGCCGCCGCCTCCGTGCCGCAGGCCGCCCCGGCCGCCCCGGCCGCCGCCGTCACCACCGTCGCCACCGAGACCGCCGCCACCGCGGTGGCCCCGGTCTCCGCTCCGGCCGCCCCGGCCGCGAGCAGCTACCAGGTCGTCAGCGGCGACACCCTCTCGAAGATCGCCACCGCCAAGCAGGTGGACGGCGGTTGGGAGAAGCTCTACCAGGACAACCGCTCGGTGGTCGGTGGCAACCCGAACCTGATCTACCCGGGCCAGCAGCTCTCGCTCGCCGGCCAGGCCGCGGCCGTCGCGCCGCAGCCCGCCGCGGAGGCTCCGAAGGCCGCCGAGGCGCCGAAGACCGAGACCAAGTCCTCTTCCTCCTCTTCCACGAGCACCACGGACTCCACCAAGGCGTCCCGCTCCAAGTCGACCCCGGCCCCGAAGGCCAGCACGGCCCCCAAGGCCAAGTCGACCACCACCGCCCCGGCCACCACCGAGGCCGCCAAGCCCGCCACCGTGGCGGCCGGCGGTTACGTCGCCCCGGTCAGCGGCGGCACCTCCACCGCGTACCACGCCTCCGGTTCCTCCTGGTCCAGCGGCTACCACACCGGCGTCGACTTCCGTGCCTCGACCGGCACCGTGGTCAAGGCCATCACCACCGGCACCGTGGTCTCGGCCGGCAACGGCGGGTCCTACGGCAACGAGGTCGTCGTCAAGCACGCCGACGGCAAGTACTCCGAGTACGCCCACCTCTCCTCGATCTCCGTCAAGGTCGGCCAGACCGTCTCGGCCGGCCAGCAGCTGGGCCTCTCCGGCGCCACCGGCAACGTGACCGGCCCGCACCTGCACTTCGAGGTCCGCACCGGCCCGTCCTACGGCTCCGACATCGACCCGGTCGCGTACCTGCGCGCCCACGGCGTCAGCGTCTGATCAGGGTCTGACCCCAGCTCAGACGACTTCGGCCCCCCGGTCATTGACCGGGGGGCCGAAGTGTTTGGAGCGGGTGACGAGAATCGAACTCGCGTGGCCAGTTTGGAAGACGTAGGCACCGCCTGGCGGCTGACCAGCCAACTCGCCAACCTGGGCCAAGGGGAGCTCCTTGCCGTGGTTCCCCGCGACTCCCTGCGGATTCCCGTCCGATCGGGCATGGAGCGGGCACGCGCTGAGCCGTTGGTCGAAGGGGCTGTATCAAGCGGAATCTGTATGCGTGGCGTACATCACAGGGGAGATTTACGCTAAATGGATGACAACCACTCCATTTAGGGACATGGCCAAGAAAGTTGCATCGTCAAGTGACTACATGACCATGCAAGTCAGGTGTCAGAGAGCTCGGTCGCACGGCTGGTGGCGGAACGTCTGCGAGTACGGCCCCTGGGAAGGGCCGAGCGGTAGTCACACCGGCCCACCCAAGCCGTACCAGTTTGAGGGCATTGCCAGGCTCTTCAAGGTGTCCACTGACCAGGTGGCGCGGATGGTGGCTGCGGATTGGTACGGGGTTCCCCTCGATGGGCAGGTCTCGGACCGAGCATCACGGACAGTCGTAAAGATCGAATCTCTGAGCACTGCGGACGCCAAGTTGGCTGAGGCGCTCATAGACAGGCTTGCCGAGGCTGGAACTCCGCCGACCGAATCGGACAGCTAGCGGCTCAAACAGCCGCGCTCGCGGGTGGTGGAGCGGTTTTGGCCGGTGTCCTGTCTGGTCTGGGTCCGAGCATGATCGGGGGGCCGTAAGCTCATCGCGTCTCGGTCAGGGCTTTTGGGCCTGACCGCAATTTGGCCGAGTGGCCCCCCGGTCTTGCTCGGTGCGGGTCCCGGTCCTGACAGGTGGGTAAAACCGTGGAACCGCCCGCCCCGGCCACGGCGGGTCTAAAACCTCGGCACACTCCGGCCGCCTGCTTGCTGGCGCGGCTGCCGCCGCCGTCGCGGGGCGAAGACAGGAGCGGAGGCGAGCGGCGGGCCAGCGCCGCGAGCGCAGCGAGCCTTGATGGAGTAGCGAAATCTGTAACACCCCCACACCCAAAACCCTCTGACCTTGCCTTATATGAACCCACCCGCCGAGCTGGTGGTGGGCTCTCCGGCGAACGCCCAACGGCTGATCAGGTCAGAGCGTCCGCGATCTCCCGCATCGACCCAACGACGACGGCGGCTCCGGCGGCTGCCAGGGCTTCGGCCTTGCCGGGCTTGTTGGCGTAGCCGATGCTGCGGATGCCAGCGGCGTTGGCGGCCTCGACGTCTCGCACGGCGTCACCGATGAAGACACACGCCTCGGGCTTGGCTGCCGCAGCGGTCATCGCGTCGTCCAGGAGGCGGGTGGAAGGCTTCATGGACGACGGGTCGCCGGGAACACGCCCGTAGACGCCAGCAACGTAGCTCTGGAGCCCGTGAAGCTCCACGTACGACTGGATGGCCCGGCCCGCGTTGTTGCTGACCATCCACACCGTCCGGCCGGAGTCGGCGCACGCCTTGAGCGTCACCTCCCCCTCCCGGTTGGGAGCGGCCACCTGTACGGCTTCCACTTCGAGCTGTTCCAGCAGACCATCCACCCAGGCAGTCAGCTCCGGCCGCGCCCCGTCGATCCGCCGCAGAAGAGCCAACGGGTCCCGCTCGGTCTCGATGCCTGCGGGAAGCTCCTCGCCCCGGGCGACAAGCTCAGCCGACATGCGGGCCGCGACCTCAGCCGCCGGCCGACCGGCGAACACCGAGCAGACCGGCCCGTCGAAGTCGAGCAGCACGTGGCGGACCGGGGCCAGCACAGCTGCCAGTGACTCGTTGATCTCTCTCATGCCTCACGCTCGTACGCGATGGTGGTCCACACGCTGTCGAACCAAGCCTGGGCCTGCTGGACGTACTGAGACCCCATCGACTCGCCGTCGGGGCCCGCCGAGTGGTGGAACAGGGTCGTGTCCTTGCCGGTGACGTCGAAGAACGTCTTGGGGTCGCTGTCGATCGAGATGGTCCGCTCGCGGAGCGGGTAGAACCCGAAGAACGCTTCGGCCCGGTTCAGGATGTAGAGCTTGAACAGCGACGACGCCCGGTGAACCTTCACCTCGACGGTGGCCGACTTCACCAAGCCGAGTTCGGCCAGCATCTCGACCGAGTGCGCGATGCCTCCGGCGTTGGTGAGTGCGATCCCTCGGGCCCGCTCCCGGAGTGCAGGGTCGTCCTGGAGCCCCTCCACCAGGGTGGGCACCGCCATGGGCGCCGTGGTGTCGGGCAGCAGCAGCCGGACCTTGATGGACTCCGGCGTCAGCCGACCGGACCGGATCTTGTCGATCGGCTCCTGCATCGCGCTGTGCAGCGTCTCGCTGGAGAACCCGGCGAAGTCGATGGTCACCTGTGGCTCGGCGAAGGCGACTTCGAGGTGGGGCCGGAGACCGACCGGCCGCTCCGTGCGCTCCCGGACGAATGAGCCCTTGCCGGGCCGCGTCACGATCAGCCCCTCTTCCCGAAGCAGGTCGATCGCCCGGCCGACCGTGGCCTTCGCGACGCCGTAGTGCTTCATCAGGGCGGGGCCGGACGGCAGTTGCTCGCCGGGCAGGTACTTCTTCGTCAGGATCGCCGCTCGTAGCTGGGTGCTCAGCTGGACGTACGGCGGGCGCAGGTCGTCGGGGTCGAGGCTCATGCCAACCATCCTAGGACGGATGGCCGCCATAGTCAGGTTCCCTGGGTTGGTTGACCTACCTAGGGAGGTTGGCCTACCTTAAGGGTGTCGCAACCGGGAGAACCGGGAGCGGCAAGTAGCCCCTTCTTCGGGCTGCTCTGATGCCTCACCCCAATGCCACGGAGCGGCGCCCTACCGCCAAGCAGAAACGCCGCCCCGTGCCCCTATGAGGGAGCACCCATCATGCCTGCTGCCAAGACCACTCGCCGCTCCTCGATTCAGCCCCCGCGCGGGTTGGCCGCCCCGGTGGCGTCCGCCAAGGTGACCGAGCCGGGGGAGTGCCCCGACGGCCGCTGCGACGGCTCCGGCTGGCGTCCCGCCCCCTGCTTCCCGGGTGTGGAGATCTCGGCCATCTCCTGTGGTTGCCGGGACGGTTGGATCACCGAGCTCGGGACCGGCATCACCCGCTGGGGTGTTAAGTGACCAACTCAGCAACGCAGTTGCCGGGTTGGCTGGACCGGGCCACCTTCACCGACCTGGTGCGGGTGGCCTCCCGGCCGGACCTCCCCGAGCTGCGTCACCAGATCGAACGAACCGGGGGCTGCGCACAGCCGATCCACATCGCCGGTTGGCGGCACGTCTACGACCGGGCCTCGGGGCGGATCATCAAGCCGCTCTCGTACTCGACCATGCGTCAGCCCGGCGGACGGCTTCGACTGGCGTGCGGCAACCGCCGTGCCTCGCGTTGCCCGTCGTGCGCCTACACCTACGCGGGGGACACCTACCACCTGATGATGTCCGGGTTACGGGGCGGCAAGGGCATCCCGTACGCGGTCGGCGAGCACCCCCGCGTCTTCGCTACCCTCACCGCCCCGTCGTTCGGCCCGGTCCACAACCGGCCCGACCGCCGCTGCTGCCGCTGCGGTGCAGCGCATGGGGAGGACGACCCGCTCTTGGGTACGCCGCTGGACCCCGCCGGGTACGACTACGCGGGGGCAGTGCTGTGGAACAACCACGCCGGGGCGCTGTGGCAGCGCTTCACGATCTACCTCCGGCGTGAGCTGGCGAAGCGGGCCGGGGTAGCTCAGCGGGATCTCAAGGGCCACTGCCGGGTCGCCTTCGCCAAGGTGGCGGAGTTCCAGCGCCGTGGCGCCGTCCACTTCCACGCCGTGATCCGGCTGGACGGTCCCGACGGTGCAGGGGACGCGCCTCCGTCGTGGGCCAGCACCGAGCTCCTGGACGACGCGATCCGCGCTGCTGCCGCTCGCGTCACGCTGCCCGTGCCCGCGTCCGGCGAGCACATGGCTCGGACCCTGGGCTGGGGGAAGCAGGTCGACGTCCAGCCGATCGGTGGCACCGCCTTGGCGGGTGAGGATCTGGACGACGGCGCGGTGGCCTCCTACGTCGCCAAGTACGCGACCAAGGCAGCCGAGACGACGCAGACCGTGGACCGCCGCATCGCCGAACGCTCGGACGTGGACAAGCTCACCGGCCTACCCGCCCACACCCGTCGCCTGATCGAAGCGTGCTGGGACCTGGACGCCGCCTATCCGGATCGGCTGCTGGCGCACTGGTCTCACATGCTCGGCTTCCGGGGGCACTTCTCGACCAAGGCCCGCACCTACGGCACGACTCTCGGCGCCCTGCGCCAGGTCCGAGCCGACTTCCGGGCTCGGCAGGACCGCCAAGAGCACGGTCAGGAAGGCGGCACCGAGGGGGCCACCTACGTGGTGTCGCACTGGCGCTTCGCCGGGGTCGGCCACACGCCTGGCGAGTCACTGATCGCTGCCCAGGTCGCCAGCGACAAGCGCACCAACCGGGAAACCGCGCGCCAGGAACTGCCCATGTTGCTCGCTCAAGAGGGGGAAGACTCATGGATCGACTTCTGACCGTCGCTCAGGTGGCGGAGGTGCTCGGGACGACCGAGCGCTTCCCCCGGCGGCTGATCGAAGAGCACCGCATCGTCTTCGTGAAGGTGGGTCGGCACGTCCGCATCCCCGCCGGCGCTTTGGCGGACTTCATCAAGGCCAACACCGTCGCCCCGACCGTCCGCCTGCGGCTGGGGGTGGCTGCCTGATGGCCAGGAAGCGCACCTTCGGCCGTGTCCGCAAGCTGCCCTCCGGCCGCTGGCAGGCGAGGTACCCGGGACCCGACGGCATCGACCGTCCGGCGCCCAAGACCTTCGGCACGAAGAAGGAGGCGGACGACTGGCTTGCCGCCACTCAGACCGAGCTCCGGGTGGGGGACTGGATGGACCCTGACGCCGGGCGGGTGATCTTCGGGCCCTTCGGCAAGACCTGGATCACTGAGCGGGGGCTCGCCGAGCGGACCGAGCAGCTCTACCTCTCTCTCCTCCGTCTCCACCTCGCGCCGACCTTCGAGCACTCCGCGCTGGCCGACATCACCCCGGCGTCGGTCCGGGCCTGGCGGGCGACTCGCCGGAACGCCGGTGTTGGGGCCTCGACCATCGCCAAGGCGTACGCCCTGCTGCGGGCCATCCTCAACACCGCCGTGCAGGATCGGCTGATCCGCCGGAACCCCTGCCAGATCAAGGGCGGCAGCAAGGAGGAGACCCCGGAGCGTCCGCTCCCCACCGTTCCCCAGGTGTACGCCTTGGCCGCCGAGGTGCCCGAGCGGTACCGGGCCCTCGTCCTGGTCGCCGCCTTCTCTGGGCTGCGCTGGGGTGAACTGCTCGGCCTGACCCGGCGCGACGTGGACACCGAGGCGGGCACGCTCCGCGTCCGGCGCTCGGTCTCCGAGCTGGCCAACGGCGAGCGCATCGTCAAGCTGCCCAAGACCAAGGCGGGCGTGCGCACGGTCGGCATCCCCGACGTCATCCGGGCCGAACTGGCCCAGCACCTGGAGACCTTCGCCGAGCGGCTGGCCGACGGCTCGGTCTTCATCGGTGAGAAGGGGGCGGTGCCCCGGCGCAACCACTTCAACCGGCTGTGGCGCCGGGCCTGCGTCAAGGTGGGTGTCACCGGTCTGCACTTCCACGACCTGCGCCACCTCGCCAACTCACTGGCGGCGATGACCGGGGCCAGCACCAGGGAGCTGATGACCCGCATGGGGCACAGCTCGACCCGGGCCGCGCTGATCTACCAGCACGCCAGCAACGAGCGGGAGAACGCCATCACCCGGGCCGTCAGCGACATGGTGGAGCGGGAGAGGGACAAGGACGACCCGAACGGGCACGTCAAGGGCACGACGCCCTGACTGACCCTCAAACGACGTAGGCCCCAGCTTGGCGAACAAGTCGCTGAGCTGGGGCCTACGTTGTGGAGCGGGTGACGAGAATCGAACTCGCGTGACCAGTTTGGAAGACTGGGGCTCTACCATTGAGCTACACCCGCGTGCGGTGCCTGAGCACACGGTGACCTCGGGCCCGTTGCCGGTCTCGAGGACAGGGTCAGCGTACCTGGTCGGGTCGGTTGCGCGCACACCGCTTCGGCGGTTCGGGGTGTACGGCGGGTCTCCGATATGACCAATGGGGCGCCCTGGGCGGCGTGTACGCTTCCTCTCGGCACCACGGGGTGTGGCGCAGCTTGGTAGCGCGTCCGCTTTGGGAGCGGAAGGCCGTCGGTTCGAATCCGGCCACCCCGACAGTGCGGCAGGGTCTCGTCGGTGCGCGGGGCCCTGTTGGCGTTTCACGGGGCCGCGACCGGAGCGCCGGGTACGCCGACGGCGAACCTGACGCTGTGCCAGCCGGCGCGTCCGCTTTTCCCGGCCGGGCCCGGCCGGTCCGGAATTCGGACGCCGATGCGACCGTCCGGGGCCGTGCGGGGAGCCGGGTTCGGGGGGCCGTCGGGCCGTGTGGGCGACCCGGACAGCGGCGCCCTGGCGTCCGCCTTTCGTGCTACCGGTAGGATGGGCCGCTGGCGGTCGTCCCTGTGGCATGTGCACAGGTCAGACCGCCCGAGGGCGAGGAGTCACGCTCACCGTCCACCCCCGTACGGGAGATGCAGCTCCAACCGCCCATCACCCGTCTCGCCCGAACCCGATCGGCCCACGGCCGTTCGTCGGACGGCGTAGACAACCTGACCGCAAGCCTCTAGGAGACCCAACCGTGAAGAGCGCCGTCGAGACTCTGAACCCGACCCGGGTTCGACTCACCGTCGAGGTGCCCTTCGAGGAGCTCAAGCCCAGCCTCGACGCGGCGTACAAGAAGATCAACCAGCAGGTCTCGGTCCCGGGCTTCCGTAAGGGCAAGATCCCGAACCGCGTCATCGACCAGCGCTTCGGCCGTGCCGCCGTGCTGGAAGAGGCGGTCAACGACGCCCTGCCGCGCTTCTACACGCAGGCCGTCGACGAGGGCAAGATCGAGGTCCTCGGACAGCCCGACATCACCGACATCGAGGGTGTCGAGAACCTCGCCGACGGCGGTGACCTCAAGTTCACCGCCGAGGTCGACGTCCGTCCCGAGATCACCCTCCCGGACTTCGCCGGCATCGAGGTCGTCGTCGACCCGATCGTGGTCGAGGACGCGGACGTCGAGAAGTCGCTGGAGCAGCTGCGCGAGCGCTTCTCCTCGGTCAAGGACGTCGAGCGCGCCGCCGCCGAGGGCGACGTCGTGGTCGTCGACCTCGAGGCCAAGGTCGACGGTGAGGTGCCGGAGGACGGCACCGCCACCGGCGTGAGCTACGAGATCGGCTCCGGCCGCCTGCTGGACGGCATCGACGAGGCCGTGGTCGGCCTGTCGGCCGGCGAGACCAAGACCTTCACCACCGAGCTCAAGGGCGGCACCCAGGCCGGCCAGAGCTCCGAGGTGACCGTCACCGTGGTCACCGTCCAGGAGAAGGAACTCCCCGAGCTGGACGACGAGTTCGCCCAGATGGCGAGCGAGTTCGACAGCCTGGAGGAGCTGAAGGACGACTCCCGCAAGCGCCTCGAGCGGATGCGCGAGTTCGACCAGGCCACCCAGGCCCAGGAGCGGGTGCTCGACGAGCTGCTGAAGCTGGTCGAGATGGACTACCCGGAGAAGCTCCTCAAGGACGAGGTCGAGACCCGCAAGCACAACCTCGAGCACCACCAGCTCGAGCCCATGGGCCTCACCCTGGAGACCTACCTCGCCACCCAGGACAAGTCCGTCGAGGACTTCGCCAAGGAGACCGAGGACCAGGCCAAGAAGGGCATCAAGACCCAGTTCGTGCTCGACGAGATCGTCGACAAGGAGAAGCTGGGCGTCAACCAGGAGGAGCTCACCGAGCACCTCATCCGCCGTGCGGCGGGCTCCGGCATGACGCCGGACCAGTTCGCCCAGCAGGTGGTCCAGGGCAACCAGGTGCCGCTGCTGGTCGGCGAGGTCGCCCGTGGCAAGGCGCTGGCGCTGGTGGTCGAGGCCGCCAAGGTCACCGACACCAACGGCGACGTCGTGTCCTTCGAGGACGACGAGGACGAGGACGCCACCGAGGCGTCGACCGAGGCGGTCGAGGCCGCCGCCGAGACCACCGAGGCCTGATCACGCCCCGGTAGCACCAGCTGTTCCGGACGGCCCGGACACCCCGTCAGCGGGGTGTCCGGGCCGTCCGTTGTTCCCGCTCCGACCCTGCGCTCACAGCGAACAGTTCTGCGTGGGGGATTCTGCGGCCGGGCCTGCGCGTTAGGGTCCTTAGACAGTGACATTCACGCAGTGATATCTAGCTGTGCGACAGAGCGGCGGCCGCAGCCCGGCCGTCCAATTCGACTGAGCAGGTGGCTAAGTGACGTTCCCGCAGATGCAGATGCCTGGCCTGATGGCGCCGCACGCCGCCGCTGGTGACGTGCTCGGCGGCCTGGGGGACCAGGTCTACAACCGGCTGCTCAACGAGCGGATCATCTTCCTCGGCCAGCAGGTCGACGACGACATCGCCAACAAGATCACGGCCCAGCTCCTTCTCCTCGCGGCCGACCCGGAGAAGGACATCTACCTGTACATCAACTCGCCCGGTGGTTCGATCACCGCGGGCATGGCGATCTACGACACCATGCAGTACATCAAGAACGACGTGGTCACCATCGCGATGGGCATGGCGGCCTCGATGGGTCAGTTCCTGCTGACCGCCGGTGCGAAGGGCAAGCGCTTCTCGCTGCCGAACGCCAACATCCTGATGCACCAGCCCTCCGCCGGTCTCGGCGGTTCGGCCACCGACATCCGGATCCAGGCCGAGCAGCTGCTCCGCACCAAGAAGCGGATGTCCGAGCTGATCGCCGCGCACAGCGGCCAGTCCTTCGAGCGGGTCACCGCGGACTCCGACCGGGACCGCTGGTTCACCCCGGAGCAGGCCAAGGAGTACGGCCTGATCGACTCGATCATGCACAGCGCCGCGGACGTTCCCGGCGGCGGCGGCACCGGCGCCTGACAGCAGCCGGCAGCAGACCCAACCGACCGTCACGCTTCGGAGGACCGAACACCCCATGAACACCGCGCGCACCGAGTTCACCGCCCCGAGGGCCGAGGGCCGCTACATCGTCCCGCGCTTCGTCGAGCGCACCTCGCAGGGCATCCGCGAGTACGACCCGTACGCCAAGCTGTTCGAGGAGCGCATCATCTTCCTCGGCTCCCAGGTGGACGACGTCTCGGCCAACGACATCATGGCGCAGCTGCTCTGCCTCGAGTCGATGGACCCGGACCGTGAGATCCAGATGTACATCAACTCGCCCGGCGGCTCCTTCACGGCGCTGACCGCGATCTACGACACCATGCAGTACGTCAAGCCGGACATCACCACCGTCTGCATGGGCCAGGCGGCCTCCGCGGCGGCCGTCCTGCTGGCGGCGGGCACCCCCGGCAAGCGGATGGCGCTGCCGAACGCCCGGATCCTGATCCACCAGCCGTACACCGAGACCGGTCGCGGCCAGGTCTCCGACCTGGAGATCCAGGCCCGGGAGATCTTCCGGATGCGCGAGCAGCTGGAGGAGATGCTCTCCAAGCACTCCAACAAGCCGGTCGAGCAGGTCCGCGAGGACATCGAGCGGGACAAGATCCTGACGGCCGAGGAGGCCCTGGAGTACGGGCTGATCGACCAGATCATCTCGACCCGGAAGTCCTCGCTGACCTCCTGATCCCAGCGGTTCACCGGGCGGGGCACGGCACCGAGCCGTGCTCCGCCCGTCCCGTCCGACGGCATCTGTTCGGTATCAATTCGCCCTGGGCGTACGGCAGAGCTGTCGAAGACGACGGAATTGGCGGCTCGGCAGAGTACCGTCGGATAGCGAGACCGATCGCTCGACGGCGAACCGGTCCACAGCACCAGGCCCCGGACCCCCGCGGGGCCCCTGGCGAAGGGGAAGCACCTCGTGGCACGCATCGGAGACGGTGGCGACCTGCTCAAGTGCTCGTTCTGTGGCAAGTCCCAGAAGCAGGTGAAGAAGCTGATCGCCGGTCCAGGCGTGTACATCTGCGACGAGTGCATCGACCTGTGCAACGAGATCATCGAGGAGGAGCTCGCCGAGACCTCCGAGGTGCGTTTCGAGGAGCTCCCGAAGCCCCGTGAGATCTACGAGTTCCTGGATCAGTACGTGGTCGGCCAGGACACCGCGAAGAAGTCGCTGTCGGTGGCGGTCTACAACCACTACAAGCGGGTCCAGGCCGGCGAGGCCGGGCGCAGCGGTGGCAACGGCCGCGAGGACGCGATCGAGCTGGCCAAGTCCAACATCCTGCTGCTCGGCCCGACCGGCTCCGGCAAGACGCTGCTCGCGCAGACCCTGGCCCGGATGCTGAACGTGCCGTTCGCGATCGCCGACGCCACCGCCCTCACCGAGGCCGGCTACGTCGGCGAGGACGTCGAGAACATCCTGCTGAAGCTGATCCAGGCCGCTGACTACGACGTCAAGAAGGCCGAGACCGGCATCATCTACATCGACGAGATCGACAAGGTCGCCCGCAAGAGCGAGAACCCGTCGATCACCCGCGACGTCTCCGGCGAGGGCGTCCAGCAGGCGCTGCTGAAGATCCTGGAGGGCACCACCGCGAGCGTGCCGCCGCAGGGCGGTCGCAAGCACCCGCACCAGGAGTTCATCCAGATCGACACCACGAACGTGCTGTTCATCGTGGGTGGCGCGTTCGCCGGTCTGGAGCGGATCGTCGAGGGCCGGGCGGGTGCCAAGGGCATCGGCTTCGGGGCCAACATCCGCTCGAAGCGGGACTCGGACAGCAGCGACCACTTCCGTCAGGTGATGCCGGAGGACCTGGTGAAGTTCGGGATGATCCCCGAGTTCATCGGCCGCCTGCCGGTGATCACCAGCGTGCACAACCTGGACCGCGAGGCGCTGCTGCAGATCCTCACCGAGCCGAAGAACGCGCTGGTCAAGCAGTACCGCAAGCTCTTCGAACTGGACGGCGTCGAGCTGGAGTTCAGCCGCGACGCGCTGGAGGCGATCGCCGACCAGGCGATCCTCCGCGGCACCGGTGCCCGTGGCCTGCGGGCCATCATGGAGGAGGTGCTGATGTCCGTGATGTACGAGGTGCCGTCCCGGCAGGACGTGGCCCGCGTGGTGGTCACCGGCGACGTGGTCTCCAAGCACGCGATCCCGACCCTGGTCCCGCGCGACATGATCAAGCGCGAGCGGCGCGACAAGAGCGCCTGACCCGCGGCCCGAGCAGCAGGAAGGCCCCGCACCCGGAAGGGTGCGGGGCCTTCTCGCGTCCGCGGGTTACTTGGCGACCACCATGGCGTCCCGGATCGCCCGGGTCTGGTCGGCGGCCTGGGCCGCGCTGAGCGGGCTGCTCTTGCCGTCCAGCGAGATCTTGGTGAAGGTGACCGAGCCGGCCGTGGAGTGGTTGGCCCAGAGGCAGATCGGGATCTCGATGCCGCTGCTGCTGGCCACCCCGCAGGAGAGCTTGCCGCCCGGGTCCTTGGCGTCCTTGGCGTCGACCGGGGCCAGCGGGGTCTTCCAGGTCAGCGTGGCCGAGGCGCCGGCCTGCTTGTTGACCTGCTTGGTGATCGCCGTGGGGTCGGTGATGGTGCCCCAGGAGCCGCCGACGGTGACGCTGTCGGTGGCGTCCTTGCCCTTCAGGTAGGTCGCCAGCAGACCGCCGTCGTACGAGCTGTAGCCCAGGCCGGACTCCTTGGGGTCGCCCGGGGTGTCCTTGGTGGTCTTCAGGGTGTACCCGCCGGGCAGGGTGGGCGGGGCGGCCAGCTTGAACTTGCCCCCGGTGGAGCTGCCCGGGCCGACCGGCGAGCCGGAGGAGTTGAGCGCCCAGTACGCGACGCCGCCGCCGCCGACCAGCACCACGGCGCCGATCACCAGGCCGATCACCAGCCCGGCCTTGCTCTTCCGCGGCTCGGCCATCGGCCCGCCGAACTGCTGCTGGCCGTACGGCTGCTGCCCGTACGGCGGCTGCGGGGCCCCGTACTGCGGGGGCTGCTGCCCGTAGGCGGGCGGCTGGCCGTACGCCGGCGGGGCGCCGAACTGCGGCGCGGCGGGCTGCTGCTGGGGCTGGCCGTACGGCGGGGCGGGCGGCTGGGGCTGGCCGAACTGGCCCGGCTGCTGCGGCGGCGCGCCGTACGGAGCGGCGGGCGGAGCCGCGGGCGGCTGGGCCTGGGGCGGGTAGCCGTACTGCTGCTGCGGCGGCTGACCGTACGGGGGCTGGGGCGCGCCGTAGGGCTGCTGCGGCGGCTGACCGTACGGCGGCTGCGGTTGCTGCGGATGACCCTGCGGATACTGCTGCCCCGGCCCGTTCATCGGTCTCCCCCACGTCGGTTGTGACTGTTCGTCAGTGCGCGCCAAACGGGCGTGCGAGTATCGGGGCACGGTACCGCACCCGTCAAGACCGGCCCCCGTCCGGGTGGTCGGGCGGGAATGCGGTCGAAGGCGGCCTCCAGGTTTACGTAAACTGGGTGTCGTGACCGACACGACGAACCAGCGCCCCGGAACCTTCGACGGGGACAACGCAGCCACCCTCCCGACGACCTACGCCCCGGCGGAGGTAGAGGGCGTGCTGTACGAGCGCTGGGTGGACCGCGGCTACTTCACCGCCGACGCCAAGAGCGACAAGCCCGCGTACACCATCGTCATCCCGCCGCCGAACGTCACCGGTGCGCTGCACCTCGGCCACGCCTTCCAGCACACCCTGATGGACGCCCTGACCCGGCGTAAGCGGATGCAGGGCTTCGAGGCGCTCTGGCTGCCCGGCATGGACCACGCCGGCATCGCCACCCAGAACAAGGTGGAGCAGCAGCTCGCCGAGTCCGGCCTGTCCCGGCACGACCTGGGCCGGGAGGCCTTCGTCGAGAAGGTCTGGGAGTGGAAGGAGAGCTACGGCGGGAAGATCCTCGGCCAGATGCGCCGCCTCGGTGACGGGGTGGACTGGTCGCGCGAGCGCTTCACCATGGACGAGGGCCTGTCCAAGGCCGTCCAGACCATCTTCAAGAAGCTCTTCGACGACGGCCTGATCTACCGCGCCGAGCGCATCATCAACTGGTGCCCGCGCTGCCTCACCGCGCTCTCCGACATCGAGGTGGAGCACGAGGACGAGGCCGGCGAGCTGGTCTCGATCCGCTACGGCGACGGGGACGACTCGATCGTGGTCGCCACCACCCGGGCCGAGACCCTGCTCGGCGACACCGCCGTCGCGGTGCACCCGGGCGACGAGCGCTACGCCCACCTGGTCGGCCGCACCATCAAGCTGCCGCTGACGGACCGTGAGATCCCGGTGGTCGCGGACGAGCACGTCGACCCGGAGTTCGGCACCGGTGCGGTCAAGGTGACGCCCGCGCACGACCCGAACGACTTCGCCATCGGCCAGCGCCACAACCTGCCGAACCTGGCCGTGATGGACGAGCGCGGTGCGATCACCGTGCACGGCCCGTTCCTCGGACTGGACCGGCTGGACGCCCGTGCGGCCGTGGTCGGGGCACTGCGCGAGCAGGGCCGGATCGTCGCCGAGAAGCGTCCCTACACGCACGCCGTGGGCCACTGCTCGCGCTGCCACACCATCGTCGAGCCGCGCCTCTCGCTGCAGTGGTGGGTCAAGGTCGAGCCGCTGGCCAAGGCGGCCGGCGACGCGGTCCGCGACGGGAAGGTGGACATCCACCCGAAGGAGCTGGAGCGCCGCTACTTCGACTGGGTCGACAACATGTACGACTGGTGCATCTCGCGCCAGCTCTGGTGGGGTCACCGGATCCCGGTCTGGTACGGCCCCGAGGGCCAGGTGGTCTGCGTCGGCCCGGACGAGCAGGCGCCGACCGGCGAGGGCTGGCACCAGGACCCGGACGTCCTGGACACCTGGTTCTCCTCCGGCCTGTGGCCGTTCTCCACGCTCGGCTGGCCGGAGCAGACCCCGGACCTGGAGAAGTTCTACGCCACCGACGTGCTGCTCACCGGCCACGACATCATCTTCTTCTGGGTCGCCCGGATGATGATGTTCGGCCTGTACGCGATGGACGGTCAGGCGCCGTTCAAGACGGTCGCGTTGACCGGCCTGGTCCGGGACCAGTTCGGCAAGAAGATGTCCAAGTCCTCCGGCACCGCGGTCGACCCGCTGGACTGGATGGACGAGTACGGCGCGGACGCCGTCCGGTTCACCCTGGCCAGCGGCGCCAACCCCGGCGCGGACGTGCCGGTCGGCGAGGACTGGGTCAAGGCCTCGGGCAAGTTCTGCAACAAGATCTGGAACGCCACCCGGTTCGCCCTGATGAACGGCGCCACGGTCGAGGGCCCGCTGCCCGCGCCCGAGGAGCTCACCGCGGTCGACCGCTGGATCCTGTCCCGGCTGAACGCGACCATCACCCAGGTGGACGCGTACTACGAGGACTACGAGTTCGCCAAGGTCGCGGACACCCTCTACCACTTCGCCTGGGACGAGGTCTTCGACTGGTACGTCGAGCTCTCCAAGACCACCCTGTTCGCGGGCGGCCCGCAGGCCGACGCAGCGCGCCGGGTGCTCGGCGAGGTGCTGGACAAGACGCTGCGCCTGCTGCACCCGGTCGTGCCGTTCGTCACCGAGACCCTGTGGACCACGCTGACCGGCGGGGAGTCGCTGGTGGTCGCCGAGTGGCCGGTCGCCGACGGCGCACGGATCGACGCCGCCGCCGAGGCGGAGGTCGGCACCGTCCAGCAGGTGGTCACCGAGGTCCGCAGGTTCCGGTCCGACCAGAACCTGAACCCGGGTCAGCGGCTGCCGGCCCAGCTGGCGCTGGCCGGTACGGCGCTGGCCGCGCACGAGGCCGCGATCCGCTCGCTGGCCCGGCTGACCGAGCCCGAGGAGGGCTTCGCGGCCACCGCCTCGCTGCCGGTCGCCGGGATCACCGTGGCGCTCGACCTCTCCGGCACCATCGACGTGCCGGCCGAGCGCAAGCGGCTGGCCAAGGACCTGGCCGCCGCCGAGAAGGAGAAGGACCAGGCCACCGCCAAGCTCGGCAACGAGGCCTTCCTGGCCAAGGCGCCGGACAACGTGGTCGACAAGATCAAGGCCCGGCAGGCCACCGCCGAGGCCGACATCGCCCGGATCACCGCGCAGTTGGCGGCGCTGCCGCAGGGCTGACCGTCCGTCCCGAGGGCCGTGCCTCCCGCTTCGTGCGGGCGGCACGGCCCTCGGCGTTCGGGGCGGCAAAGGAAGCTGATTACCCGTCGGCCATTTCCTGCACCCCCGCCGAGTTCCGGATAGCCCGTTCGGCCGAATTCCATCACGTACGCTGGCCAGCGGCGGATGTGCACGAAGAGTTCGAAAGCGGAGAAGGGCGGGCGGCCAATGGCGGGTACTCGGCAACGGCACGGGCAGGACATCGGCATCGATCTCGGAACGGCGAACACCCTGGTCTACCTCCGGGGCAAGGGAATTGTGCTGAACGAGCCGTCGGTGGTGGCGGTGGACCGGAAGACCGGCGAGGTGCTGAGCGTCGGGACGGAGGCCAGGCGCACCCTCGGCCGCACCCCCGAGGACGTGGTCGCCAGCCGCCCGCTGCGGGACGGGGTGATCGCCGACTTCGACGGCACCCGGCACCTGCTGCGGCACCTGCTGGCCAAGGCCACCGGTACGGCGGTCCGCCGGTTCCGGGCCGGGCCCCGGGTGGTGGTCTGCGTGCCGAGCGGCATCACCGGGGTGGAACGCCGGGCCGTGATCGAGGCGGTGGGCAGCGCGGGGGCGGCTTCGGTGCACCTGATCCAGGAGCCGATGGCGGCCGCGATCGGGGCCGGCCTGCCGGTGCACGAGCCGACCGGCTCGATGGTGGTGGACATCGGCGGTGGCACCACCGAGGTGGCCGTGGTGTCGATGGGCGGCATGGTCGCGTCCCGCTCGATCCGGGTCGCGGGGGACCGGATGGACGCCGCGATCACCAAGCAGGTGAAGAAGGACCACGGTCTGCTGATCGGCGAACGGACCGCCGAGGAGCTCAAGCTGGCGATCGGCTCGGCCGATCCGATACCCGGCGACCAGACCCCCGCCGAGCTGGTGGTCCGGGGCCGGGACGCGGTCGGCGGCCTGCCCAGGAGCGCCACCGTGACGGCCGCTCAGATCCGTGAGGCGCTGGACGAGCCGGTCGCCGAGATCGTGCTCGCGGTCCGGCAGACCCTGGACGCGGTGCCGCCGGAGCTGTCGGGCGACGTGATGGGCCAGGGCATCGTGCTCACCGGCGGCGGCGCACTGCTGCGCGGTCTCGACGCGCGGATCTCCCGGGAGACCGGCCTGCCGGTCCGGGTCGCCGAGAATCCGCTGGACTGCGTGGTGATCGGCTCGGGGAAGTGCGTCGAGCAGATCGAGGAGCTGCGGCGGACCTTCGCGACGAGCGTCTGACCGCGGGCGGGGTGTTGTCCCGCTGTTGTCCGGCCGTGAATCAGTGAATTCCTTAATTGGCGTTCGGCCGATCGGGTCTGCCTTTTTGCGCGCGGGTTAAGAGGCGTTTGCAGTTCGACTGTGTACGGTAAGTGGAAGTTCTGGGCAGTGGATGTCGACTGACGGGAGGGCACGGCGTGGTGGTGACCAGGGAGTTGGCCGACGAACTGCCTGCGGAGGCGGTCGACGTCGCCAAGGCCAGGGCGGCGACCCTGCTGCTCGCCTTCCGGCACGGCAACCAACTCGCCTTCGACCGCGAGCTGGAGCGCCTGCTGGCTGATCAGGCCGAGCAGGAGGTGACCACGCTGCTGGTGTGGATCGCCGCCGAGGCGGTCCGCAAGGCGTACGCGCCCGAGGTCGCCGACCGGGTGCTGCGCGGTCTGGCCCGGCTGGCCCCGGCGGACACCTCCGGGGTCCTGGTGGACGAGGAATTCGTGGACGTGGCCGAGCTGGTGGAGGCGGTCGACGCCGGTGACGTGGGCACCGTCCGGGCCCTGGTCGCCGCCACCCCGGACACCACCTTCCTGGTGGGCGGTCTGCTGCAGGCGGTGGCGATGATGCTCCCCTTCCTCCCGGACGGGGAGGTGCGGGAGATCACCGCCGAACTCCGGCACCGGCACGGCTCCCGGAGCATCCCCCGCCAGGCCTGAGGCCGGCCGGGAGCGGGGAACCGCGCGGGCCGGAAGGCTTCCCGGGCCCGCGCGGTTCCCCGCGCTTCCGACGCTTACGGCATGGCGTGCAGGTGGCCGCCGACGGTGCTCGCGATGCCGCCGCCCGCCTTGGCGTCCCAGTTGGTCGACCAGGTCATCGCGCCACCGATACCGGGCCACTTGGTGTCCGGCTTGAAGGTGCCGCAGTTGGTGCCCTGGGCCAGGCAGTCCAGCGCCGCGTTCACCACGCTCGGGCTGACGTAACCGCCGCCGGCCGCACTGGTGGAGGCCGGGACGCCGAGGCCGACCTGCCGGGGCTCCAGACCGTTCTTGAGCTGGATGCAGGCCAGCGCGGTGAGGAAGTTGACCGTCCCCTGCGCGTAGACGCCGCCGTCGCAGCCGAGCATGGTGCCGGAGTTGTAGTACTGCATGTTGACGATGGTGAGGATGTCCTTCACGTTCAGCGCCAGCTTGAAGTACTCGGCTCCGGCCGACTGCATGTCGATGGTCTGCGGCGCCATGGTGAGTACGAAGCCGCTGCCGACCTTGCCCGCCAGTGAGTGCAGTGCCTGGCCCATGTAGGTGGCGTTGACGCCGTTCTCCAGGTCGATGTCGATGCCGTTGAAGCCGTACTCCTGGATCACCGAGTACGCGGTGTCGGCGAAGTTGCCGGCGGAGGCCGAACTGTTCACCGAGACGGTGCCGTTCTGGCCGCCGACCGAGACGATCACCTTCTTGCCGGCCGCCTTCTTGGCCGCGATGTCGGCCTTGAACTGCGCGACGGTGTAGCCGCCGAGGCGGCCGGCGAGCGTGCTGTCCAGGGTGAAGCTGATCCCGCCCGCGCCGCCGGTGGCGTCGGCGAAGGAGACCGCGATGATGTCGTAGGCGGCCGGGACGTCACTGATCTTCTGCACCGTGGCGCCGTTGTCGAAGTTCTGCCAGTAGCCGGTCAGCAGGTGCTTGCCGGGCGGCGGCGGGGTGGTGGGGCTGCTGCTCGGGCTGGGACTCGGGCTGGGACTCGGGCTGGGACTCGGACTGGGGCTGGTGGACGGGCTGGGGGTGGCCGTCACGCTGCTGCTCGGCGTGGGGCTCGGGGTGCCCGGGCCGACCAGGGAGATGTCGTCGGCCAGGTAGGCGCCCTGGCCGTACCAGCCGTGCAGGTAGACGGTCACCTGGGTGGTGGCCGCGCCGGTGGTGAAGGTGGTGCTGAGCTTGGTCCAACCGGTGCTGCTGGTCCAGGTGCTGGGGTCGGTCGAACCGGTGCCGGTGGCGCCCAGGTAGACGTACGGGCCGAGCACCCAGGCGCTCAGCTGGTAGGTCGAGGAGGGCTTGACGGTGACGGTCTGGGTGCACTGGGAGTTGTCACTGCCGCTGGGGGTGCCCTTGAGCGCGTACGTGCCGGAGTGCGTCTGCCCGGTGGCGCCCTGGCCGGAACCGGCCGTGCAGACCCAGGGGGCCAGGTGGTTCCCGCTCTCCAGGCCGCCGTTGGCGACGAGTTCGACATCGGCGGCCCGGGCTCCCGGGGTGGCCAGCAGCAGGCCGACCAGGGCCAGTGCGGTGGCGACCAGGGCGGTCAGCAGCAGGTGGACGGTGCTTCTCGGTCTTGCGCGCATGCCATCTCCATGTGGGGGAGTGAGGATGGTGCGGTGCAGGGTCAAGTCCTGGTCTGTACCAGTGACTTGTGTCACAAGGTGGAGTAGACCAATCCCGCTGTCAAGGCCGTCGCCGGAATGCGTCAGACCGTCGGCCGCCCCGGTTCGGCCAGTGCCAGGGTGAGCCCGGCGATCCGGGCGGAGGCGGTTCCGTCGCCGTACGGGCTCGGGGTGGCGGCCAGCCGGGTCAGCCGCTCGGGGGTGTCGGCGAGCCATGCGGCGGCCAGCGCGCCCAGTTCGGGGCCGGGGCCGACCAGGGCGGCGAAGCCCGCGGCCACCGACTCCGGGCGTTCGGTGGAGCGGCGGACCACCAGCAGCGGGCGGCCGAGCACGGTGCACTCCTCCTGCACGCCGCCGGAGTCGGAGATCAGCAGTGCGGCGTGCCGGGCCAGCCCGAGGAACTCGCCGTAGCCGACCGGCTCGGTGACCGTCAGACGGGCCAACAGCGGCTCCAGGCCGTGCCGTTCGACGGCGGCCCGGGTCCGGGGGTGCAGCGGCAGGAGCACCTCGGTGCCCGTGGCCGCGAGCGCGTCCAGCTCGCCCAGCACCGCGCCGAGCGCCTCGGCGGTGTCGGTGTTCTCCGGCCGGTGCACGGTGGCCAGTACGTAGCCGTCGGCGCGCAGCCCGTACCGGGCCAGCAGCTCGGCCCTGGCCTCGGCGTCCGGGAGCTGACGGCGCACCACCTCGACCACGGTGTTGCCGGTCAGCGCGATCGCCCGCTCGGCCAGTGCCTCGGTGCGCAGGTTGGCGGCGTTCTCCTCGGTGGCGGCGCAGAGCAGGTCGGCGATGTGGTCGACCATCACCCGATTGTGCTCCTCGGGCATCGCCCGGTCGTGGCTGCGCAGTCCGGCCTCGACGTGCACCAGCGGGATGCCGTGCGCGTTGGCGGCCAGGGCGCCGGCCAGGGTGGCGTTGGTGTCGCCCTGCACCACCACGGCGCCGGGGCGCTCGGTGGTGAAGGCGGCGTCCAGCTGCTCCAGCGAGGCGGCGATCTGCCCGGCCCGCGGCCTGCCGCCCACGCCGGAGAGCAACTCCGGCTCAGGGAGGCCGAGTTCGCGCAGGAAGCGGCCGGACATCGCCTCGTCCCAGTGCTGGCCGGTGTGCATCAGCCGGGCCGCCGGGCCGAGTTCGTGGATCAGCGGGGCGAGCTTGACCAGCTCCGGGCGGGTGCCCAGCACGACGGCGATCCGGTTGCCGGTGAAGGCGGCGACGGACGGGTGGCAGGGGGCGGTCATCGGACGGCTCCGTTCAGGCTTCGAGCGCGGTCGGGGCGCCGGCGGTGGTCCGCTCGGCGTTGCGGCGGGTCTTCGCCCAGCCGTTCCGGCCGAGCAGCAGCCGGACGGCGGCCCGGGTGGCCACCAGGAAGACGTGGTAGGTGTACAGCCAGAGCGCCAATCCCCAGAGCAGGCCCAGCAGTCGGCTGCGGTCGGGGTGCACGGTCCGGCGGTAGGCGAAGCCCCAGCAGACCAGCGGCAGCGCGGCGAGCGCGAAGGCGAGCAGCATCAGCGGTCCGTAGGCGGCCTCGAAGGCGGCCGCGGCCGCGCCGAAGAAGATCCGGGTGGCCAGCGAGATGCCGAGGGTGACCGGGAGGAGCAGCACCAGCAGCACCGCGACCACCGGCTGGAGGAAGGTGTACATCACCTCGGCCTTGCCGCCCAGCGTGTAGTGCGGGGAGCGGAGCACCCGGCCGGCGTACCGCAGGCACTGCATGTTGCCCTGCGCCCAGCGGGTCCGCTGGGTGAGGAAGCGGCGGCCCGAGACCAGGCCCTCCTGGGACACCCGGGTCTCCGGCACGTGCGTCAACCGGTAACCGGCCAGCCGGAGTTCGAGGCCGGACTCGTAGTCCTCCAGCAATGCCCGCTCGGGCCAGGGGCGCTGCTCCCGGCCGGCCAGCGCGTCCAGCGCGGCGAGCCGGACGAACTGGCCGTTGCCGCCCAGGCCGACGCTGCCGGTGCGGCGGCGGAGCAGCTGCATGCCGGAGTTGCTGGCCTGGAACTCGACGTCCTGCATCCGGACCAGGGCCCGGGCGAAGGCGTTGGCGGCCCGGCCGCGGCCGGGCAGCGGGCGGGGGTCGTCGGCGTTCCGCATCCGGACGCCGATCTGCACCGCGCCGGTGTCCGGGCGTCCGAGCGCGTGCTCGGTGCTGACCAGGGCCAGGGTGTCGGCGGCCAGTTCGCCGTCGGCGTCGATCACGCCGAGCACCACCCGCTCGCGGTCGGTGCCGGGCGCCAGCCGGTCGGAGATCTGCCGGTAGGCCGCGTTCAGCGCGGCGCCCTTGCCGATCCGGGCGTCCGGACGGCGGCGCTGCACCAGGTGGATCATCGGGTCGCGGTCGGCGGCGGCCTGCACCAGCTCGCGGGTGCGATCCTCGCTGTCGTCGTCCACCACCCAGAGGTGCGCTCGGGGAGAGGACCTGCGCAGCCCCGCCAGGGTCTGCCCGACCACCGCCTCCTCGTCCCGGCAGGGGATCACCAGGTGCCACTGGAAGACCGCCGGGTCACCGGGCTCGGCCGGCCGGCTGCGCCGGAAGGCGTCGGCCGAGCCGGCCCAGTAGAGCAGGAAGCGGCCGAACACGAAGACCATGTACGCCAGCAGGGCGAGCGAGAGCAGTTCGGCCGTCCACAGCACCTGGGTCCGGTGACTGAGGAAGTACGCGTGAACGGCATTCATTGCAAGGCTCCATCGGCAAAATGATCTTCGATTTGATGGTGACTTGCTTCAATCATCATCTATTCACATGGTAAACCTTCAACTTGGCCAACTCTTTGCCGAGTGACCCCCCTCACGTGAGTCGTGGACCACCCGGACCGGAGCGGTGAAGCGGCTCCGTAGACTGGGCGCGTGAGCGACAAGGCCCCGCAGAACCCGTACACGATCCGCCCCGTCAACCCGGACCCCGCAGACCCGGCGGGTGAGCTGCGCGAGATCGAGACCGCCCTCTCCGCCCGCTGGCCGGAGAACAAGCTGGAGCCGTCGCTCGACCGGATGGCGGCGCTGATGGACATCCTCGGCCAGCCCCAGCGGGCGTACCCGGCGATCCACATCACCGGGACCAACGGCAAGACCTCGACCGCCCGGATGATCGAGCAGCTGCTGCTCGCCTTCGAGCTGCGCACCGGGCGCTACACCAGCCCGCACGTCGAGTCGGTGACCGAGCGGATCAGCCTGGACGGCGCACCGATCACGGTCGCCAAGTTCATCGAGACGTACCGCGACATCGAGCCCTACGTGCAGATGGTCGACGCCCAGCAGCCGATCCCGATGTCCTTCTTCGAGGTGCTCACCGGCATGGCGTACGCCGTGTTCGCCGACACCCCGGTGGACGTCGCGGTGGTCGAGGTCGGGATGGGCGGCTCCTGGGACGCCACCAACGTGGTCGACGGCGACGTCGCGGTGATCACCCCGGTCGGCCTGGACCACACCGACCGGCTGGGCGACACCACCGGCAAGATCGCCGTCGAGAAGTCCGGGATCATCAAGACGGGGGCGCTCGCCGTGGTCGCCCAGCAGCCGCTGGACGCCGCCGAGGCGATCCTGCGCCGCGCGGTCGAGGTGGACGCCACCGTGGCCCGCGAGGGCATGGAGTTCGGGGTGATCCGCCGTGAGGTCGCGGTCGGCGGTCAGCTGGTGACGATCCGGGGGCTCGGCGGCGCCGAGTACGAGGACGTCTTCCTCCCGCTGCACGGCGCCCACCAGGCGCACAACGCCGCGCTCGCGCTCACCGCCGTCGAGGCGTTCTTCGGCGTCGGCGGTGCCCGGGGCGGCACGCTGGACGCGGAGAAGGTCCGGGCCGCGTTCGCCGGCGTCAGCTCGCCCGGCCGCCTCGAGGTGGTCCGGCGCAGCCCCACCGTGATCCTGGACGCCGCGCACAACCCGCACGGGGCCGAGGCCAGCGTCGCCGCGATCACCGAGTCGTTCGGCTTCACCAAGCTGGTCGGCGTGATCGCCACCAGCGGCGACAAAGACGCCTCCGGCTTCCTGTCGGTCTTCGAGCCGATCCTGGCCGAGGTCGTCATCACCGAGAACTCCACCCACCGGGCCACGCCGGTGGACCAGCTGGCCGCGATCGCGGTGGAGATCTTCGGCGAGGACCGGGTCCGGATCGAACCCCGGCTGGACGACGCCATCGACGCCGCCGTCACGATGGCGGAGGACGAGGAGCTCGGCGGCGCCGGGGTCGTCATCACCGGCTCGGTCATCACCGTGGGCGAGGCCCGCATCCTGCTCGGGAGGAAGTGACATGCGCGTCCTGTGTTCCTCGACCCTGATCGGCGAGGCACTGCTGATCATGTTCGCGGCGCTGGTCGCGATGCAGCTCTCGGACGTCCCCACCACCACGGTGTGGATCGTCAGCGGGATCGCGATGCTGCTCTGCGTGCTGCTCTGCGGCGCGATCACCCGCCCCGGGGCGGTGGCGGTCGGCTGGGCGCTCCAGATCGGACTGATCGTCAGCGGCTTCGTGCTGCCCACCATGTTCGGGCTCGGGCTGGTCTTCGCGGCGCTCTGGTGGTGCTCGGTGCACTACGGGCGCCGGATCGACGAGATCAAGGCCGCCCGCGAGGCCGCTGCCGCCTAGGTGGCGGGCCCGCGCGCGTGGGCGTCCCAGGGGCGCGGGGAACTGCGCGTCACGGCAGGGCAGCACGGGCAACCGGCTCACCGAGCCCGGCTTGCAGGTGCTCCGCCGTCCGGGTCGCGCAGTTCCCCGCGCCCCTACCGGCATCACCAGTACCGCAGATCGAGCCCCGCGCTCACGCAAGGTAGCCTTTCGGGTGACCGACCCCTAGTCCCCAGGAGCCGTTAACGTGTCGCAGCGCACTCTCGTCCTGCTCAAGCCCGACGCCGTCAAGCGCGGCCTGGCCGGCGAGATCATCAGCCGGATCGAGCGCAAGGCCGGCTGGCGGCTCGCCGCGGTCGAGCTGCGCACCTTCGACCGGGAGACGCTGGAGCAGCACTACACCGAGCACGTCGGCCGCCCGTTCTACGAGCCACTGCTCGAGTTCATGACCTCCGGTCCGTCGATCGCGCTGATCGTCGAGGGCGAGAACGTCGTCCCCGGCATCCGCGCGCTGGCCGGTGCCACCGACCCGCTGCAGGCGGGCCCGGGCACCATCCGCGGTGACTTCGCCACCATCACCCGGGAGAACCTGATCCACGCCTCGGACTCCGAGGCGTCGGCCGAGCGCGAGATCAAGATCTTCTTCCCGGCCCAGGCCTGACCGCCTGACGGGCCCTCACCTGGTCGGGCCACGCACCGTCAGGCCCGACCAGGTGAATCCAGGCGTTTCATCCTCAAATACGGAACTCGAAGGCCCGACACGGCGTCCCAATCCTCGGAGATGCCGACGAGCCGCCGGAGAATGGGCAGCACGCCGTACCCCGCAGTCCGAGACGACCGGCGTGGCTACGATGGAGCACAACTCACGGGCTCGGTACGGCAGGTCAGCCGTCGTCCGCCCCCCTCTCCCCGCCATCTGATTCCGAGCTCGGGAAGGCACCACACACCCCATGGCCAACAATCTGTCGTTCATCGGCCGTGACATGGCGATCGACCTGGGTACTGCCAACACGCTGGTGTACGTCAGGGGCAAGGGGATCGTCCTCAACGAGCCGTCCGTGGTCGCGGTGAACACCAACACCGGCGGCATCCTGGCGGTCGGGTCCGAGGCGAAGAAGATGATCGGGCGCACGCCCGGCAACATCGTCGCGATCCGCCCGCTCAAGGACGGCGTGATCGCCGACTTCGAGATCACCGAGCGGATGCTGCGGTACTTCATCCTGAAGATCCACCGCCGCCGCTACCTGGCCCGCCCCCGGGTGGTGGTCTGCGTGCCCAGCGGCATCACCGGAGTCGAGCGCCGCGCCGTGATCGAGGCCAGCTCGCAGGCCGGCGCCCGCCAGGTGCACATCATCGAGGAGCCGATGGCGGCCGCGATCGGCGCCGGGCTCCCGGTGCACGAGGCCACCGGCAACATGGTGGTGGACATCGGCGGCGGCACCACCGAGGTCGCGGTGATCTCGCTCGGCGGGATCGTCACCGCGCAGTCGATCCGGGTGGCCGGCGACGAGCTGGACAACGCGATCGTGCAGCACATCAAGAAGGAGTACAGCCTCCTCCTCGGTGAGCGCAGCGCGGAGCAGATCAAGATGAGCATCGGTTCGGCCTTCGCCCTGGAGGGCGAGAAGGACGAGCACGCCGAGATCCGCGGCCGCGACCTGGTCAGCGGTCTGCCGAAGACCGTGGTGATCTCCGCGGCCGAGGTGCGCGAGGCGATCGACGAGCCGGTCAACTCGATCATCGACGCGGTGAAGACCACCCTGGACCAGTGCCCGCCGGAGCTGGCGGGCGACGTGATGGACCGCGGGATCGTGCTCACCGGTGGCGGCGCCCTGCTGCGCGGCCTGGACGAGCGGCTCCGCCGGGAGACCGGCATGCCGATCCACATCGCGGAGAACCCGCTCGACTCGGTCGCGCTCGGCTCCGGCAAGTGCGTCGAGGAGTTCGAGGCGCTCCAGCAGGTACTGGACGCCCAGCCCCGTCGTTGAGCGGGAGAGAACACACGTCAACTGAAGGGCCCTCAGCCGTCCACAGCGGGTGGGGGCCCGGCACCGAAGGGGCAGCTCCAGCATCGTGAGGGACACCCGAGAGAGCCGACTGCTGCTGGTCCTGCTGGTCGCGGTCGCTTTCGCCCTGATCACCGTGGACATCAAGGGCGGCGAGAGCTCTCCGCTCAGCGGCGCCCGGCGGGCCGCCGCGAGCGTGCTCGGCCCGGTCGAGCGCGGGGCGGCCGGGGTGGTCGACCCGGTGGCCGGTACCGTCCGGGCGGTCCGGGACGCGGGCACCCACCAGGCCAGGCTGGACCAGATCACCCGGGAGAACACCGACCTGCGCCAGCGGGTCGCCTCCTCCGACACGGCGTCGGGCCGCACCAAGCAGCTGGACGAACTGCTGCGCACCGCGGGCAGCGGCGGTTACACCGTCAAGGCCGCCCAGGTGATCGCGATCGGCGCCGCCCAGGGCTTCTCCTGGACCATCACCATCGACGCCGGCAGCGACGACGGCCTGACCCGGGACATGACCGTGATCAACGGCCAGGGCCTGGTCGGCCGGATCACCACCATCGCGCCCACCACCGCCACCGTGCTGCTCGCCTCCGACCCCGGCTTCAGCGTCGGGACCAGGATGGAGGGCTCCGGCGAGATCGGCTTCGCCAACGGCCAGGGCACCGGGCCGATGAAGGTCTCGCTGCTCAACGGCAAGGCCCAGGTCAAGGCCGGCGACCGGCTGGTCACCTTCGGCTCGCAGAGCGGCCGCCCGTTCGTCCCCGGCGTCCCGGTCGGCAAGGTGGTCGAGGTGGAGGCGACACCGGGTCAGCTCACCAAGACCGTGCTGGTGGAGCCGTTCGTCCAGTTCACCCGGCTCGACCTGGTCGGCGTGGTGGTGGTCCCGCCGCGGACCGACCCGAGGGACGCCGTGCTGCCGCCCGCCTCGACACCCGCAGGGGGGAACTGACCATGCGGATCAACCGCGTCCTGCTCTCCGCCATCCTGATCCTGCTCGGCCTGGTGATCCAGGTCAGTGTGCTCGGACGGCTCCAACTCCCGGGCGCCACACCGGATCTGCTGCTGCTCGTGGTGGTCGGTCTGGCCCTGGTCTACGGCCCCACCGGCGGCTGCCTGGTCGGCTTCTCGGCCGGTCTGCTGGCCGACCTGGCCCCACCCAGCGACCACGCCATCGGCCGCTACGCCTTGGTGCTCTGCCTGCTCGGCTACGTCGCCGGGCTGCTCCGCCCGGACGGCGCCCGGCAGCGCTCGGCGGTCAGCGCGCTGCTGATCGTGGCGGTCGCCGCGGTCGCCTCCACCCTGCTGTACGCGACGGTCGGCGCCCTGGTCGGCGACACCGCCGCCCGGCACGTCGGCCTGACCGGCCTGGTGTTCAGCGCCCTGCTGTACGACGTGCTGCTGGCCCCGTTCGTGGTGCCCGCCGTGATGATGCTGGCCCGCCGGTTCGACGGCGGCAGCGTGGTCACCGAGTCCGAGGACTCCGGCGGTTCGGGCCTCGGCACGCTGTCCCGCTACCGCACCACCCGCGAGGCGTCCCCGCTGCCCGGCTACGGCCGCAAGCGGCGGATTCCCGGCCTGGCCAAGCGCCCCTGAGGAGCGAGCACCGTTGAGCAACATCCCGGAGACCGGCCGCACCCAGCGGGTGACGATCCGTCTGATCGTCCTGCAGGTCTTGGTGCTGTCGCTGCTCGCCACCCTGGGCGGACGGCTCTGGTACCTGCAGATCCGCACCGGCCACGAGTACGTCGAGAAGGCCGCGGGCAACCACGTCCGCGAGGTGGTCGAGCCGACCGTCCGCGGCGAGATCCTGGACGCCTCGGGCCGCATCCTGGCCGGTAACGAGGCCAAGCTGGTGGTCTCGGTCAGCCGGACCGCGCTGCTCCAGCAGAAGGACCACGGCAAGGCAGTGCTGGCCCGGCTCGCCGACGTGCTCGGGATGCCCGCCAAGGACGTCCAGGACAAGGTCAGGCTCTGCGACGCCAAGACCCCGCAGCCCTGTTGGAACGGCTCGCCCTACCAGCCGATCCCGGTCACCAAGGCGGCCACCACCCAGCAGGCGATGCAGATAATGGAACGGCACGAGGACTTCCCCGGCATCACCGCCCAGCCCACCTCGCTGCGCCGCTACACCGGGGCCGAGGGCGCCAACCTGGCCCAGGTGCTCGGCTACCTCTCGCCGGTCACCGACGAGGAGGTCACCAAGTCCAAGGACAAGGAGGGCCGGGAGCGCCGGCTGCCGGTCGACCAGATCGGCCGGGCCGGCCTGGAGTCGGTGTACGACAACGACCTGCGCGGCACCACCGGCATCGACCGGCTGGAGGTGGACAACCTCGGCCGGGTGATCGGCAGCGCGGGCAAGACCCCGGCGGTGCCCGGCAACAACCTGGTCACCAGCATCGACGCCCGGGTGCAGAAGGCGGTCGAGGACAACCTGGCGCAGGCCATGGTGGACGCCCGCAAGGCATGGGACAAGGACACCAAGCGCAACTACGAGGCGGACTCCGGCGCGGCCCTGGTGATGGACGTGCACACCGGCCGGATCGTCGCGATGGCCAGCGCCCCGACCTACGACCCCAACCTCTGGGTCGGCGGCATCGCGGGCAAGGACTACCAGGGCCTGACCAGCAAGGAGTCCAACTACCCGCTGCTGAACCGGGCCATACAGGGTCAGTCCGCCCCCGGCTCCACCTTCAAGGTGGTCTCCGCCGCCGCGGCCGCCCAGGCCGGGTACTCGCTGAACGGCAACTACCCCTGCCCGAGCAGCCTGACCATCGGCGGCCGCGAGTTCAAGAACTTCGAGAGCCAGGGCTACGGCTCGATCAGCCTGGCCCGGGCGCTGGAGGTGTCCTGCGACACCGTCTTCTACGGCCTCGCCTACGACCAGTGGATGGCCGACGGCGGCATCAAGCCGAAGAAGGACGCGGCGGACTGGTTCTTCAAGACCGCCAAGCAGTTCGGCCTCGGCGCCAAGACCGGCATCGACCTGCCCAGCGAGGCCCCGGGGCGGATCCCGGACCGCAAGTGGAAGCAGGAGTACTACGACGCCAACAAGGACGCCTGGTGCGAGCAGGCGAAGAAGAACGACAACGAGTACGGCACCCTGGTGGCCAAGGAGAACTGCGCCGACGGCAACCAGATGCGCGCCGGTGACATGGTCAACTACGCCATCGGCCAGGGCGACACCCTGGTGACGCCGCTCCAGATGGCCAAGATCTACTCCGCGCTGGCCAACGGCGGCACGCTCTACCGCCCGACCATCGGCAAGGCCGTGGTCAGCCCGGACGGCACCGTGGTCCGCGAGATCGCCCCGCAGGTGGACGGCAAGCTGCCGACCGACGAGCGCACCCTGCAGTACATCGACCAGGCCACCAAGGGCGTCATCGAGCAGGGCAGCGCCGCCTGGAAGTTCACCGGCGCGGGCTGGCCGCAGGGCAAGATCGAGCTGCACGCCAAGACCGGCACCGCGGAGGTCTTCGGCAAGCAGACCACCTCCTACCTGACCACTTACAGCCGCGACTACGCGGTGGTCATGACGATGAGTCAGGCCGGTACCGGCTCCGGCGCCTCCGGTGACGCCGTCCGGCGGATCTACCAGGCGCTGTACGGCGTGGACGACAAGGGCAACATCGACAACGGCAAGGCGCTGCTCAGCAAGCCGCAGGCCGAGCTGCCGAAGTTCAACCCGGACGGGACCGCCGTCCACCCGGTGGCGTTCCTCGACCCGCTGCCGCCGGTTGCCCCCGCCGCGCCGGGCACGCTGACCCTGGCCGCGCTCGAACCCGCCACCCGCACCGCCGGAAGGGGCCGGGCATGACCTCCTCGTACAGCCAGTACCGGCTGGCGCCGCAGCGCGGCACGGTGGGCCGGGCGCTGGCCAAGGGCTCTCCGCTCCGCCGACTGGACTGGATCATGGTGCTGGCCGCCCTCGGCCTCTCGCTGGGCAGCTCGCTGCTGGTCTGGTCGGCCACCCGGGGCCGGGACTCGCTGACCCACGGCGACCCGCAGTACTTCCTGTTCCGGCACCTCACCAACCTGGCGATCGGTCTGGCGCTGTGCGGGGTGGTGGTCCTGATAGGGAGTCGGCGCCTGCGCACCGCCGTGCCGGTGGTCTACGTGGTGGTGCTGCTGATGCTGCTCGCGGTGCTCACCCCGCTGGGCTCGACCATCAACGGCGCCAAGGCCTGGATCCAGTTCGGCGGCGGCTTCTCGATCCAGCCCGCCGAGTTCGCCAAGTTCGCCATCATCCTCACCATGGCCGTGGTGCTGTCCGCCCGGGTGGACGCGGGGGAGCGGGAGTTCCCGCCGGACCGCAGCGTGCTCCAGGCGCTCGGGCTGGCCGCGCTGCCGATGGCCGTGATCATGCTGATGCCGGACCTCGGCTCGGTGATGGTGATGGGCGTCATCATCCTCGGCATCCTGCTCGCCTCCGGCGCGGCCAACCGCTGGGTCTTCGGCCTGATCGGCACCGGCGCGCTCGGCGCGGCCGCGATCTGGCAGCTCGGGGTGCTGAGCAAGTACCAGATCGACCGGTTCGCCGCCTTCGCCAACCCGGCGCTCGACCCGGCCGGGGTGGGCTACAACACCGCCCAGGCCCGGATCGCCATCGGCTCCGGCGGCCTGACCGGGATGGGGCTCTTCAAGGGCACCCAGACCACCGGCCAGTTCGTCCCCGAGCAGCAGACCGACTTCGTCTTCACGGTGGCCGGCGAGGAGCTCGGCTTCGTCGGCGCGCTCGGCCTGATCGTGCTGCTCGGCGTGCTGCTCTGGCGGGGCTGCCGGATCGCCCGGCACGCCACCGACCTGTTCGGCACCGTCGTGGCGGCCGGAGTGGTCAGCTGGTTCGCCTTCCAGGCCTTCGAGAACATCGGGATGAACCTCGGCATCATGCCGGTGGCCGGCATCCCGCTGCCCTTCGTCAGCTACGGCGGCTCCTCGATGTTCGCGGTCTGGATCGGCATCGGCCTGCTCCAGTGCGTCCGCACCCAGCGGCCGATAGGGATTTGACCCCGTCCGGTTCGGCTACCCTTGAGGGTCACCCTGTCCCCGCCGCAAAGGGCTCACCGCATGCCAGTCGAATCGGTCTTCCCACGCCTGGAGGCCCTCCTCCCGCACGTCCAGAAGCCGATCCAGTACGTCGGCGGCGAGCTCAACTCGACCGTCAAGGACTGGGACAGCGCCGACGTCCGGTGGGCCCTGATGTACCCCGACGCCTACGAGGTCGGGCTGCCCAACCAGGGCGTCATGATCCTGTACGAGGTGCTGAACGAGCGCGAGGGCGTGCTCGCCGAGCGCACCTACAGCGTCTGGCCGGACCTGGAAGCGCTGATGCGCAAGCACGACGTGCCGCAGTTCACCGTCGACGCGCACCGGCCGGTCAAGGCGTTCGACGTGTTCGGGCTCTCCTTCTCCACCGAGCTCGGCTACACCAACATGCTGACCGCGCTCGACTTGGCCGGTATCCCGCTGAACGCCGCCGACCGGGGTCTGGACGACCCGATCGTGCTGGCCGGCGGGCACGCCGCGTTCAACCCCGAGCCGATCGCGGAGTTCATCGACTGTGCGGTGATCGGGGACGGCGAGCAGGCCGTGCTCGACATGACCGAGATCATCCGGGCCTGGAAGGCCGAGGGCCGCCCCGGCGGCCGCGACGAGGTGCTGCTCCGGCTGGCCCGTACGGGTGGTGTCTACGTCCCGCGGTTCTACGACGTGGACTACCTGGAGGACGGCCGGATCGCCCGCGTGGTGGGCAACCGCGAAGGCGTGCCGTGGCGGGTCTCCAAGCACACCGTGATGGACCTGGACGAGTGGCCCTACCCCAAGCAGCCGCTGGTCCCGCTGGCCGAGACGGTGCACGAGCGGATGTCCGTGGAGATCTTCCGCGGCTGCACCCGCGGCTGCCGTTTCTGCCAGGCCGGCATGATCACGCGCCCCGTGCGGGAGCGAAGCATCACCGGCATCGGCGAGATGGTCGAGCGCGGGCTGAAGGCCACCGGCTTCGAGGAGGTCGGCCTGCTCTCGCTCTCCTCGGCCGACCACACCGAGATCGGTGACATCGCCAAGGGCCTGGCCGACCGCTACACCGAGGACAAGATCGGCCTCTCGCTGCCGTCCACCCGGGTCGACGCCTTCAACATCGACCTGGCCAACGAGCTGACCAGGAACGGCCGTCGCTCGGGTCTGACCTTCGCCCCCGAAGGTGGCTCGGAGCGGATCCGCAAGGTGATCAACAAGATGGTGTCGGAGGAGGACCTGATCCGCACCGTCGCCGCCGCCTACGGCAACGGCTGGCGCCAGGTGAAGCTGTACTTCATGGTCGGCCTCCCCACCGAGACCGACGAGGACGTGCTGCAGATCGCCTCGATGGCGAAGAACGTGATCCAGAAGGGCCGCGAGGTCACCGGCCAGAACGACATCCGCTGCACGGTCTCGATCGGCGGGTTCGTCCCCAAGCCGCACACCCCGTTCCAGTGGGCGCCGCAGCTCTCCGCCGAGGACACCGACGCCCGGCTCGGCAAGCTCCGGGACGCGATCCGCAGCGACCGCAAGTACGGCAAGAACATCGGTTTCCGCTACCACGACGGCAAGCCCGGCATCATCGAGGGCCTGCTCTCCCGGGGTGACCGCCGGGTCGGCGCGATCATCCGGGCCGTCTACGAGGACGGCGGCCGGTTCGACGGCTGGCGCGAGCACTTCAGCTACGACCGCTGGATCGCCGCCGCCGAGAAGGGCCTGGCCGGCACCGGCGTCGACGTCGCCTGGTACACCACCCGCGAGCGCACCTACGAGGAGGTGCTGCCCTGGGACCACCTGGACAGCGGCCTCGACAAGGACTGGCTCTGGGAGGACTGGCAGGACGCCCTCGAGGAGGTCGAGGTCGAGGACTGCCGCTGGACCCCGTGCTTCGACTGCGGCGTCTGCCCCCAGATGGACACGTCCATCCAGATCGGCCCGACCGGCGTGAAGCTGCTGCCGCTCACCGTGCTCAACTCGTAGGACCGGTCCGCAACCTGACGGCCCCTCCCGTGCGTGCTGCACGGGAGGGGCCGTCAGGGCATTCAAGGGGGGAACACCGATGGAGCAGCAGGACGACAGACCGGCCGAGGGCTGTCTGGTCGCCTTCGTCCGGATACCGGCCCGGATCATCGCCTTCACGGTGGTGGTCCCGCTGCGCTTCGGCTGGGAACTGCTGGTCCTGGTCCGGCGGCCGGTCGGGGCGGCCCTCAACTGGCTCGGCCGGCTGATCGGCCGGATCTGCTACGGCCTGGTCGGCCGGCCGCTGCTGATGGTCCACCGCCATCTGCTCACCCCGCTCGGCCACGCGTCGTACTGGGCCGGCCGGATGCTGCTGGCCTTGCTGGGGTGGTGCCGGCGCTCCGTGCTGGCACCGCTCGGCCTGGCGCTGGCCGCCGCAGTGCGGGCCACCGGGCGCGGCCTGGCGCTGGCCGCCGAGTGGCTGTACGGGAACCTGCTGGCGCCGCTCGGGCGCGGCCTGGCCCTCGCCGTCCGTACGGTCGGCCGAGGGCTGGAGCTCGCGGCGGCGGGGCTCGGCCAGGCGGTCGGTTGGGTGATCGGGGTGCTGGTGCTGCTGCCTCTGGTGTGGTGTCACCGGAAGGTGCTGAACCCGCTCGGCCGGGGGCTGCTCTGGTTCGCCCGCAACGGCGTCGTGCTGCCGCTGGCGTGGCTGGTGGAGTGGGTGGTGCTGGCCCCGCTGGGGTGGCTGTGGCAGCGGGTGCTGACCCCGGCGGGCCGGGGCCTGGTGCGCGCCGTGCGATGGCTCGGCCGGGCGCTGGTCCACCTGGTCCACCGGCTGGTGGTGCTGCCGCTGGTGTGGGTGTGGCGGTCGGTGCTCACGCCGCTCTGGCGCGCCCTGGTCGCGGGGGTGGCCGCCCTCGGGCGCGGGCTGCTGCGGTCGGCGGTGCTGCTCGTGCGCGGGCTGGGGTGGCTGCTGTGGCACCTGGTCGCGCGGCCGCTCGGGTGGCTGTGGCGGACGGTGCTGTACTTGGCGCTCCGGACGGTCGGTCAGCTCCTGGGGCGGGCCTGGCACTTGGGCGGCCGGCTGTGGCGGTCCCTGGTGGCGCGGCCGTGCCGTTGGCTGCGCCGGGAGGTCTGGTGGCCGGTCAAGGACGAGCTCCGGCGGGCCTGGGCATCCGTCCGGGTGGCGGCCCGGGAGGCCAGGCGGGCGCTGGTGGGGTGATCAGGCCGTACCCTTGAGCCTGACAGAGTCCGGCCGGAGCCCGTTGGTGCAGTGGCCGGACCGGCCCACTGACTAAGGACTGAGCGACCCTGGCACGCCGCACGCCTGACGGTCCGCCGCCCGCGCCGACGGTGCAGCGCATCCGTCTCCGGTACACCAAGCGCGGCCGTCTGCGCTTCACCAGCCACCGTGACTTCCAGCGGGCGTTCGAGCGCGCGCTCCGCCGCTCGGCCGTCCCGATGGCGTACTCGGCGGGATTCACCCCGCACCCGAAGGTCTCCTACGCCAACGCCGCCCCGACCGGGGTGGCCAGCGAAGCCGAGTACCTGGAGATCGGCCTGGCCGAGTTCCGCGACCCGGAGCAGCTGCGCGCGCAGCTCGACGAGTCGCTGCCGGACGGTCTGGACATCACCGACGCCGTCGAGGTCCGCACCCCGAACTTCGTGGAGCGGCTGGAAGCCTCCGAGTGGCAGGTCCGATTGGACCAGGTCACGCCCGAGGAGGCCGGTCGGGCGATCACCGCTTTCCTGGCCGCCGAACGGGTCGAGGTCGAACGCCTCACCAAGAACGGCGTACGGGTCTTCGACGCGCGCGGGCCCGTCGCGGCACTCGAACTGCTTTCGCCGCAGGTCGGCGATGGTAACGAGACCGGCACGGACGGTACCTCCGATGTTCGTAGCACCAATCCCTGTGCGATACTGCGGCTGGTAGTACGACACGCCACACCCGCCGTACGACCCGACGACGTTTTGTCCGGTCTCCGTGCGACGGCCGACCTGGCGCCGCCGGTCCCCGCTGAGGTGACCAGGCTGGCGCAGGGGCCGCTCGACGAGGAGACCGGCACGGTGACCGACCCGCTGGCGCTCGACCGCGCCGCGGCCCCGGCCGGCCTGTAGGCCGCCGGGCCGCGCGCACCTGCGTCCGCCTAGCGGGAGGAGGGCCGGCCCGGTCTCCGGGCCTGTCCCCTCCGGGCCGCTGCGGCTCCCCAGGGGAGCGAGCGCCGTCGAACGCAGGCCAGCCCCTGGTGGCCCGCCGCCCCGGATGGGCGGTTGGCCCGAGGACCCCTCCGGCAGCCATCCGGGACGGGGGACGGCACCGGCCCGGACAAAACTTGAAGACTGGTCAGAACCAGAAGACTTTCGACACCCCGCACTGTGCGGGGCGCCGAGCGAGACTACGAGCCCCTGTGCGGCATCGGCGTCCCGCACGGCGACGCCGTGGAGGTCGGCCCGCGAAGCTCGCGACCGACCGGAACCAGCGGCGTCGCGCCGTGCCCGGATGCGGAGCCCGGGGGCCTGACGGGAGATCCACCCGCATGCTCGAGAACGAGAACAACGAACCGCAGCAGTCCGCGGCCGACGACAGCGCGGCCCCGCCGCGCCGCCGGCGCCGCGCGGTGTCCCGCCCGGCGGGTACGCCGCAGGGCGCCGCCGCGGAGACCACCGGGACGGTCCTGCCGGCCGAGACCCAGGAGGCCCCGGCCGCCGCCGAGGAGCCCGCCCCCGAGAAGCCGGTGCGGGCCCGTCGGGCCCGCAAGCGCGTGGAGTCCCCGGCCGGTGCGCCGGACGCGGTCGAGACCGCCGTCGAGGCGCCCGCCCCGGTCGAGGCCGTGGCCGAGGAGCCCGCGCCGGAGAAGCCCGTCCGGGCCCGTCGCACCCCCCGCAAGCGGGCCGAGACCGCCCCGGTCGCGGCAGAGGAGACCCCCGTGGTCGAGCCGGTGGCGGAGGCCCCGGTCGTCGCCGAGGAGCCCGCTCCGGTGGTCGAGGACGCCGCCCCGCCGCGTCGCCCCCGCCGTCGCCGGGTGGTCGAGGCCGCCCCGGTGGTGGCCGAGGAGCCGGTCGTCGAGGAGGAGCCCGAGGCTCCGGCCGAGGAGCCGGTGGCCGAGGCCCCGGCCGTGGTCGCCGAGCCCGCCCCGGTGGTCGAGGACGCCGCCCCGCCGCGGGCCCGCCGCCGTGCGGTCCGCCCGTCCACCGCGATCTTCCAGGCCCCGGTCTTCCAGGAGCCCGCTCCCTACGTCGCCCCCGCCGCCCCCGTCGCCGCTCCGGCCGCCGCCGTGAGTGCTCCGGCCGCCGCTGCCGCTCCGGCCGCGCCCGCCGCCGCCCCGGTCGCCGCTCCGGCCGCGACGACCCAGGAGGAGGACGAGTTCGAGTACAGCGGGGTCGGCCGTCGCCGTCGCACCCGCCAGCAGGTCCGGGTGCAGACCCCGTCCCGCCAGTCCCGAGGTGGCCGCCACGAGGCCCGCCAGGAAGCCCGTCAGGAGAGCCGCCCGGAGCCGCGCGTCGAGCAGCCCCGCGTCGAGCAGGCCCGGGTCGAGCAGCCGCAGCCGGTCCGCGAGGTGCCCAAGGCCGAGGCCCCGGCCGTGGTCGAGGAGGCGCCCGTCGAGGTGACCGCCGGCCCCGAGGCCGAGGGCGAGTGGGAGGACGACCGTCCGTCCCGCCGTCGCCGCCGGGGCGGCCGTCGCCGCCGTCGCGGTGAGGCCGAGGAGTTCGAGGGCGAGCAGGGCACCGAGCCGGCCGCCGCTCCCGTCGAGGAGCCCGAGGACGACGCCGAGGAGGACGACGAGGACGACCTGGCCGGTGGCCTGGCCTCGTCCCGCCGTCGCCGTCGCCGTCGTCGCCGCAGTGGTGACAGCGGTGGTGGCGTCGAGCTGGCCGCCGAGACCACCGAGGACGGCGTCCGAACCGTCGTCAAGGTCCGCGAGCCGCGCCGCCGTTCGACCGAGCCGGCCTTCGACCCGGACGAGGTGCAGTCGATCAAGGGCTCCACCCGTCTGGAGGCCAAGAAGCAGCGCCGCCGCGAGGGCCGCGAGCTGGGCCGCCGCCGGGTGCCGATCATCACCGAGGCCGAGTTCCTGGCCCGCCGGGAGTCGGTCGAGCGGGTCATGGTGGTCCGTCAGAACGGCCTGCGCACCCAGATCGGTGTCCTCGAGGACAACGTGCTGGTCGAGCACTACGTGAACAAGGAGCAGGCCACCTCGTACGTCGGCAACGTCTACCTGGGCAAGGTCCAGAACGTGCTGCCGTCGATGGAGGCCGCCTTCGTCGACATCGGCAAGGGCCGCAACGCGGTGCTGTACGCCGGTGAGGTCAACTTCGGTGCGCTGGGCGGCCACGGCGGCCCGCGCCGGATCGAGTCGGTGCTCAAGTCCGGCCAGTCCGTGCTGGTCCAGGTCTCCAAGGACCCGATCGGCCACAAGGGCGCCCGGCTGACCAGCCAGATCTCGCTGCCCGGCCGCTACCTGGTCTACGTGCCCGAGGGCTCGATGACCGGCATCAGCCGCAAGCTCCCGGAGAACGAGCGCGCGCGCCTCAAGCAGATCCTCAAGAAGATCGTCCCGGACGACGCGGGCGTGATCGTGCGCACCGCCGCCGAGGGCGCCAGCGAGGACGAGCTGACCCGCGACGTGCAGCGCCTGCAGGCGCAGTGGGAGGAGATCCAGAAGAAGGCCGCCACCGGCAACGCCCCGGCGCTGCTGTACGGCGAGCCGGACATGACCGTCCGGGTCGTCCGCGACATCTTCAACGAGGACTTCACCAAGGTCATCGTCTCCGGCTCGGAGGCGTGGAACACCATCCACGAGTACGTCACCAACGTGGCGCCGGACCTGACCGAGCGTCTGCAGCGGTGGACCTCGGACGTGGACGTGTTCGCCACCTACCGGATCGACGAGCAGCTGATGAAGGCGCTGGACCGCAAGGTCTGGCTGCCCAGCGGCGGTTCGCTGGTGATCGACCGGACCGAGGCCATGATCGTGGTCGACGTCAACACCGGCAAGTTCGTCGGCCAGGGCGGCAACCTCGAGGAGACCGTCACCCGGAACAACATCGAGGCGGCCGAGGAGATCGTCCGTCAGCTGAGGCTCCGTGACCTCGGCGGCATCATCGTGATCGACTTCATCGACATGGTGCTGGAGTCCAACCGGGACCTGGTGCTGCGTCGGCTGCTGGAGTGCCTGGGCCGGGACCGGACCAAGCACCAGGTGGCCGAGGTCACCTCGCTCGGCCTGGTGCAGATGACCCGCAAGCGGGTCGGCCAGGGCCTGCTGGAGTCCTTCTCCGAGTCCTGCGTGCACTGCAACGGCCGCGGCGTGATCGTCCACATGGAGCAGCCCACCTCGGTGGGCGGCGGCGGTGGCCCGGTCGGCACCTCGGGCGAGGCCGCTGCGGCGGGTGCCTCGAAGCGCCGTCGCCGGGGCAAGGGCGGCACCTCGCAGGAGGAGTCGCACCAGGTCTCCGAGGCCGTCGAGTCGGTCGAGGACGAGCACGACCACGAGGAGTTCGAGGTCATCCCGAACGGCTCCGAGCAGCTGGAGATCGCCGTCCCGGAGGCCGTCGAGGTCGTCGAGACCGTGGTCGAGGCGCCGGTCGTCGCCGAGCAGCCCGCGCCGCAGGTCGACCTGGTCGAGATCGAGGCGGCCCCGGCCGCTCCGGCCGGCCGGACCCGCCGTCGGGCGGTCCGCAAGGCGACCGCTCCGGCCGGTGCGCCGGGCGGGGCCGAGATCGTGGTGCTGCAGGCCCGCGCCGAGGCCGCGATGGAGGCCGCCCTGACGGCTGCCGCCACCCCAGTCGCGGAGCCGGTCGCCGAGCCGGTGGCCGAGGTCGTCGTCGAGGAGTCGCCGGCCGAGGCCGAGCTGCCCGTTGTCGAGGAGCCGGCGGCCGAGGAGGAGCCCGCGCCGAAGAAGCGCGCGGCCCGCAAGGCTCCGGCCAAGAAGGCCGTCGCGGCCAAGAAGACCGTGGCCGCGAAGAAGACCACCGCCCGCAAGACCGCCACCAAGCGGACCAGCGCGGCGGCCAAGAAGGCCGCGGCCGCCGAGGGTGATTCGGCGGCTGAGTAAGCCCTTGGGCCGGGGCGGTCCGTACGGGCCGCCCCGACCCCGGTAGGGCCCGGTTTGCCCAAGTGGGTGCCGGTCCGTATTCTTGACCCTTGGCGTGTCTGACGCCGCGCTCCCGAGCACATCACCTCTCGAAACTTGTTTCGAGGGAGGCTGCCTGTGTCCGTACCCAGGTGGCTGGCATCGAGAGTTCCGATCGAGTTAGAGAAAGCAGGTACCGCATGTACGCGATCGTTCGCGCAGGCGGCCGCCAGCACAAGGTCGCCGTCGGCGACGTGCTGGAGATTGACCGTGTTGACGTCAAGCCGGGTGACTCGGTGGAGCTCTCGACCATCCTGGTCGTCGACGGTGACGATGTCACCTCCGACCCGTGGGTCCTCGCCGGCGTGAAGGCTCACGCCGAGGTGGTCGACCACACCAAGGGTGAGAAGATCATCATCCTGCGCTACAAGAACAAGACCGGTTACCGTCGCCGCCAGGGCCACCGTCAGCGCCACACCGCTGTCCGGATCACCAGCATCGACTCCGTCAGCAAGTAAGGGGATAGCGAGATGGCACACAAGAAGGGCGCAAGCTCTACCCGGAACGGCCGTGACTCGAACGCCCAGCGCCTCGGCGTGAAGCGCTTCGGCGGTCAGGTCGTCAGCGCCGGCGAGATCCTGGTCCGCCAGCGTGGCACCCACTTCCACCCGGGTGCGGGCGTCGGTCGCGGCGGCGACGACACCCTGTTCGCGCTGAACGCCGGTGCGGTGCAGTTCGGCACCCACCGCGGTCGTCGCGTTGTGAACATCGTGGCCGTCGAGGCCTGATTCTGACCCTGCGTCGGAATTCACATGGAGGGTGGACCGGAATTTTCCGGTCCACCCTCCATGCTTTGAAGCAGAGAACGTTTTTCCCTATCTGGAGGCACACCCCATGACCACCTTCGTGGACCGCGTCGAACTGCATGTCGCCGCGGGTAACGGGGGCCACGGCTGCGCCTCCGTTCACCGGGAGAAGTTCAAGCCGCTCGGCGGGCCCGACGGCGGCAACGGCGGTGAGGGCGGCAGCGTCATCCTCATGGTCGACGCCCAGGTCACCACCCTGCTGGAGTACCACCACTCGCCCAAGCGCAAGGCCACCAACGGCAAGCCGGGCGCGGGCGGTCACCGCACCGGTTCGACCGGCGGCGACCTGGTGCTGCCGGTGCCGGACGGCACCGTGGTGATGGACAAGCAGGGCAACGTGCTGGCCGACCTGGTCGGCCACGGGACCAGCTTCATCGCCGCGGCCGGTGGCCGCGGCGGTCTCGGCAACTCGGCCCTGGCCTCGTCCCGCCGCAAGGCCCCCGGCTTCGCGCTGCTCGGCGAGCCCGGCGAGGCCCGCGACATCGTGATGGAGCTCAAGTCCGTCGCCGACGTCGCCCTGGTCGGCTACCCGAGCGCGGGCAAGTCCTCGCTCATCTCGGTGATCTCGGCCGCCAAGCCGAAGATCGCCGACTACCCGTTCACCACCCTGATCCCCAACCTCGGCGTGGTCACCGCGGGCGAGACGGTCTACACCGTCGCCGACGTCCCCGGCCTGATCCCCGGCGCCAGCCAGGGCCGCGGGCTGGGCCTGGAGTTCCTCCGCCACGTCGAGCGCTGCACCGTCCTGGTGCACGTGCTGGACTGCGCGACCCTGGACCCGGGCCGTGACCCGCTCACCGACCTCGAGACCATCGAGGCCGAGCTCGCCCAGTACGGCGGTCTCGAGGACCGCCCGCGCCTGGTCGCGCTCAACAAGATCGACGTGCCGGACGGCCAGGACATCGCCGACCTGACCCGGGCCTCGCTGGAGGAGCGCGGCTACCGCGTCTTCGAGGTCTCCGCCGCCTCCCGGGCGGGCCTGCGCGAGCTCAACTACGCGATGGCCCAGATCGTCGCCGAGGCGCGGGCCGCCAAGCCGCTCCAGGAGGCCACCCGGATCGTGCTGCGGCCGACCGCCGTGGACGACGCCGGCTTCACCGTCACCGAGGAGGACGGCGCGTTCCGCGTGCGCGGCCTCAAGCCCGAGCGCTGGGTCCGGCAGACCGACTTCTCCAACGACGAGGCGGTCGGCTACCTGGCCGACCGGCTGGCCCGGCTCGGTGTCGAGGACCAGCTCTGGAAGGTCGGTGCCACCGAGGGCGACACCGTCATCATCGGCCCGGACGAGAACGCCGTGGTCTTCGACTGGGAGCCGACCCTGGCCGCCGGTGCCGAGATGCTCGGCCGCCGTGGCGAGGACCACCGTCTGGACACCCAGCGCCCCGCGCTGGACCGCCGCCGCGACAAGCAGAAGCTGCGCGACTCGGCCGAGGACGAGTTCCTCGCCTTCGAGGCGCTCTCCAGCAAGCGCCCGGCGCTGGACGTGGACGACTCCGGCGACGAGGAGTAACTCCCGCGCCGCCACAGGGGCGTGGGCAGCCGACCGGCCGCCCACGCCCCTGTGGCGTGTCCACGGGCTGAAAAGCCGTCGGGGGCGAGGGGTCGGATCGCGTAGATTACGACCCGTCGATTCTCCTGTGGAGGCAATGCCCGATGACGGACCAGACCCTGCGTCAGGAGGTGCTGACCGCACGCCGCATCGTGGTCAAGGTCGGCTCCTCCTCGCTCACCACCGCTGCCGGCGGGCTCGACGCGGACCGGGTGGACGCACTGGTCGACACCCTGGCCAAGGCCCGCAGCCAGCCCGCCGCCCCCGAGATCGTGCTGGTCTCCTCCGGCGCGATCGCGGCCGGTCTGGCCCCGCTCGGGCTGGACCGCCGCCCGCCGGACCTGGCCCGTCAGCAGGCCGCCGCCAGCGTCGGCCAGGGCCTGCTGGTCGCCCGGTACACCGCCTCGTTCGCCCGGTACGGGGTCCGGGTCGGCCAGGTGCTGCTGACCGCCGAGGACGCCAGCCGCCGGGCGCACTACCGGAACGCCTACCGGACGCTGGACCAGCTGCTGGCGATGGGCGCGATGCCGATCGTCAACGAGAACGACACGGTGGCCACCGCCGAGATCAAGTTCGGCGACAACGACCGGCTGGCCGCGCTGGTCGCCCACCTGGTCCGGGCCGACCTGCTGGTGCTGCTCTCCGACGTGGACGGCCTGTACGACGGCGACCCGAGCAAGCCCGGCACCAGCCGGATCGACCAGGTCAGCGGCCCGCAGGACCTGGACGGGATCGAGATCGGCAGCTCCGGCAAGGCCGGCGTCGGCACCGGCGGCATGGTCACCAAGGTGGAGGCCGCCCGGATCGCCACCGGCGCCGGCATCCCGGTGGTGCTGACCGCCGCCAGCCAGGCCGCCGACGCGCTGGCGGGCCGGCCGACCGGCACCCTGTTCCTGCGCACCGGCAGCCGGTCCGCCGACCGGCTGCTCTGGCTGGAGCACGCCAGCAGCCCGCGCGGTGCCCTCCAGCTGGACCCGGGCGCGGTCGAGGCGGTCGTGACGGGCGGGAAGTCACTGCTGCCCGCCGGGGTGACCCGGGTGGACGGCGACTTCTCCGCCGGTGATCCGGTGGACCTTCTTGGCGAAAACGGCCACATCGTCGCCCGTGGGCTGGTCAACTTTGATGCGAGGGAGTTGCCCCGTCTGCTCGGCCGGTCCACCAGGGAGCTGGCCCAGGAGCTCGGTGCCGCGTACGAGCGCGAGGTCATCCACCGCGACGACCTGGTCATCCTGCGCGGCTGACGGGCCCGACCCCTAGGCCGTCCGCAGCGGCCACGACACGACGTCGCCGAACAGGAGGCCGCCGGTGGGACGAAGGCTGACCAGCATCGACGGCGGCCGGGGCGAACAGGTACCCGAGGAACCCCGGGCCACCGTACGCCAGTTGCACGACCGGGCCGAGCTCCCGGAGGACGAGCAGCCGCGGCTCTGGCACGTCGTGCTGAGCGTCGCGGGCAAAGTCATCCCGCTCGCCGAGCTGCGCGCCGGGCTCGAACAGCTGGCCCACGACCACTCGTTCTTCCTGACGGCCCGTTACGCGGCCGACCACGCCGAGATCCGCTACTGGGAGCAGGCCCGGGACCTGCACGACGCCGCCGCGATCGCGCTCCGGCTCTGGGGCGAGCACAAGAGCACCGCGAACTTACCGCCGTGGGAGATCGTCGGCCTCGAGGTGGTGGACCGCCCGACCTACCACAAGCGGATCGCGGAGGGCTTCGGTGATCCGCCGCCGCACCTGGGCGGGGTGCACCCGTACTAGGGGCTGTGGTCAAGCTCTTGTCGTCGCCCGAAGGGCGGTCCTGCGGCGTCTGGTGCGTGCTCTCGGCGTGCCGGGCGGGATGGGTCGTACTCGGGCTTTCGTCCGGTGCGGCGAGAGTGCGTGCCGGGCGTCGTGGGGCAGGCGGGAGTCTGACGACCGGCCCTGGCGGTGTCTCAGTGCTCGATCGGCAGCTCCGGGCGGGCGGGCGCAGTCGCTACGCTTGCCGCATGACCAGCGACCAGACCACCGACAGCCCCGTCCTCGCCGTCGCGCGCCGTGCCCGTGAGGCGGCCGCCGCGCTCGCCCCGCTGCCGCGTTCGGTGAAGGACGCCGCGCTGCTGGCGATCGCCGACGCGCTGCTCGCCCGGGCCGGGGAGATCACCGCCGCCAACGCCGAGGACGTGGCGAAGGCCCGGGCAGCCGGCACCGCGGAGTCGGTGATCGACCGGCTCACGCTCACCGACGAGCAGATCGCGGCGATCGCCGCCGACGTCCGCTCGGTGGTCGGCCTGCCCGACCCGGTCGGTGAGGTGATCCGGGGCTGCACGCTGCCGAACGGTCTGGACGTCCGTCAGATCCGGGTCCCGCTGGGCGTGGTGGGCATCATCTACGAGGCCCGGCCCAACGTCACGGTGGACGCCGCCGCGCTCTGCCTGAAGTCCGGCAACGCGGTGCTGCTGCGCGGTTCGGCCTCCGCCTACCGCTCCAACACCGCGCTGGTCGGGGTGCTCCGGGACGCTGTAGCCGGGGCGGGGCTGCCGGCCGACGTGATCCAGCTGGTGCCCGGCGAGAGCCGGGAGTCGGTGCAGGAGCTGATGCGGGCCCGCGGCCTGGTGGACGTGCTGATCCCGCGCGGCGGCGCCTCGCTGATCAAGACCGTGGTCGAGGGCTCCACCGTGCCGGTGATCGAGACCGGCACCGGCAACTGCCACGTCTACGTGGACGCCGACACCGACCTGGCGATGGCGGTCGGCATCCTGCTGAACTCCAAGGCCCAGCGGGTCAGTGTCTGCAACACCGCCGAGACCCTGCTGGTCCACCAGGACGTCGCGGACGCCTTCCTGCCGCTCGCGCTGGCCGCGCTGGCCGAGGCCGGGGTCACCGTGCACGGCGACGACGCGGTGCTCAAGGCCGCCGAGGGCTCGGCGGCCACGGTGCTGCCGGCGACCGAGGAGGACTGGGAGACCGAGTACCTCTCGTACGACATCGCGGCCGCCGTGGTGCCCTCGCTGGACGCCGCCGTCGCGCACATCCGCCGCTGGTCCTCGGGCCACACCGAGGCGATCGTGACCACCTCGCAGGCCGCCGCCCGCCGCTTCACCCAGCTGGTCGACTCCACCACGGTGGCGGTCAACGCCTCGACCCGGTTCACCGACGGGAGTGAGTTCGGGTTCGGCGCCGAGATCGGCATCTCCACCCAGAAGCTGCACGCGCGCGGTCCGATGGGACTGCCCGAGCTGACCTCGACCAAGTACATCGTCACCGGTGACGGCCACGTCCGGGGCGGCGCTACGCCCACCGTGGGTGGTACGAACGGCTGACGCCGGCCGGCCGGCGGCCGGGCCCCCGGGGCGGCCGTCCCCGGATGAACTATCGGGACCCACAGACAAAACCCCCGCCCGGTAATACATTGAATCCGTGGCTGAGGACGTGGGGGGCTCGCCGTACTCCGACGGCGCCGACCACGGTGGTGCGGACGACGAGTTCGCCACCGTGGTCCTTGACGAGGCATTCATCCGGTCCGCCGCCGTGCACGAGCCGAGCGCCGAGGAGCGGCAGCTGGCCGCCGCCGACGCGAGGTTCGAGCCCGACACGGTGGCCCTCGGCCGGGTCCCGGAGTTCACCGCGACGGACGGGCTGCCGCTGGAGCTGCGCCCGCACCCGAGCGGTCTGGACGACGACCGGCTCTACACCGACCCCTGGTCGGCGGGCCGGGCCGCCCGGCGGCTGCGCTGGAGCCGGGCGGACGGCTTCGACCCCGGCCGCGCGGCCGGCGGCCGGCAGGTCGCCCAGCAGCGCTGGCACCGCCCGGTCGCCTGGGTGCTCGCGGTGGTGATGGGCGTCAGCGTGGTGGCCGTCGCGGTGGCCGCGATCTACCGGGGCACCGGCGGCGGGGAGCAGCCCGCCAGCCGCCCGGAGACCGGGACCAGCACCAGCGGGGCACCGCCACGTGGCGAATCCTCGCAGGCACCGCCGGTGACGGTCTCGATCAGCCGCTGAGCCGGCGGCCGGCGGTCCGGCGGCAGCTCACCGGCAGCTACGAAGAAGTTACGTACAGCCTCTCGTGGCGCGCCAACACCGGCTCTACCCTGGAGTCATGGGTGACCCGGTCGAGCCTCCGGAGGGTACGCCCGACGGTGGTTCCGGTAACGAGGACGAGTACCGATCCGTCGTCTTCGACGAGTCGTTCGTCCGAGCTGCCCGGATCCAGGAGTTCTCGGCCCGGGAGCGTCTGGGGGGCAACCACCCTCGTGCGGTGCGCCGACGCGGGCTGTTCGGCACGCTGTCGCGGCAGGCGCTGGCCCTGCTGCTGCTGGTGGTGCTGGCCTTCGCGGCGGCGGTGTACTTCGGCGTCGCCACGCCCCAGCCGCAGTCCGGCCGCCCCAGCGGCAGCCAACTGACCGTCAGCCTGGTGGCGCTGGCCCCGAGTTCGGACGTCGTCCCGGTCGCCGACCCGAACGCCCCGTTCGCCGGTCTGCCCGCGAGCTACCGGGACGGCATCGTCGGCCTCGGCACCCCGGGCGGTTCGGCCACCGTGCACTTCACCCGGGCCGACGTGCTCCGGGCGCTCGACACCGTCCAGCGCTACCTGAGCATCTCCTCGCTGGCCCCGAACACCCTGGTGCACGGCCAGACGGCGGACGCCCGCCGGCTGGTCACCCCCGGCCAGCAGAGCCAGTACGACCAGAGCACCGCCACCCCCAGCGACGACCAGCACCACGCGGCCACCGGCTGGCTGGTCCGCTTCGACCCCGCGAAGGTGGCGCTGGCGACGGACACCGTGAAGGCGGTCGGCGCGATGACGATCGACGAGGCGGACGCGGGCGTTCTGGAGATCGACACCGACCACACCTTGGTCTACGCGCTCCGGCCCGCCGACGCACCGGGCGGGCCGGTCACGCTGCACACCGTGCGGCGGGCGCTCCGCTTCGAGTTCGACCGGGCCGACCTGGCGGCCGGCCGGCTCCGCCTGGTCGACTCGGTCGTCCAGGCGGGACCGACCCCGTGCAACAGCCGGCTGGCGGCCTACCTCCAGCCGATGCTCGGCGGCACCGCCTCGGCCGCCGTCACCGACCCGGGCGACCACTCGCGGGCGGCCTGGGCGGTGTGCGCGGCGCTCAAGCCCTAGCCAGGCGCTCGGCGGTGGGCTTGGGGCCGCGCTCTGGGCAGGTGCTCGGGCAGCTAGGTCAGGGGCTCGGGGAACTGCGAGGAGATCTGGCGTGCGGGTCACTGCGAAAGTGCCTGACCATTTACGCGGCGATCACCTTGTCCGAGGCCGGCGTCGCAGTTCCCCGAGCCCCTGACTCTCCCGAGCCACCTGCCAAAAGCAGAGCCCCGAGCCCCGGACTCTCCCGAGCCGCCTGCCAAAAGCAGAGCCCCGAGCCCCGGACTCTCCCGAGCCGCCTGCCAAAAGCAGAGCCCCGAGCTCCTGAGTCCGTAGCGGGCTGGGCACCTGCCAGCGGCTATTCGCTGGGGGTGCGGGGCCCCGTGAAGGTGTCGCGGAGCTTGCCGCCGACGGTGGCTGCGCCGCCGGCGACGTCGCGGATGAGGCCCATCAGCGGGTCCTTGGTCTCCTTCATGGACTTGGCGTAGGAGTCGGCCGCCGCCTTCCACTGCTCGCCGACCGAGGTGTCCGGGTCGTCGGTGCGGCGGGGGTAGGCCCCGGCCAGGATGGAGCGGTAGTCGTCGCTGTCGGCCCACTTCTTCAGCTGGGCGACCCGGACCACCGCGAAGGGGTGGGTCTGCGGGAGGACCTGGAGCAGCTTGAGCACGCCGTCCCGGAGGTCGCCGGCCTTGTCGTACTCCTCGGCCTGCTCCAGGAAGGCGTCGACGTTCATCTCGGCCAGGTTGTGGCCGCCGGCCAGCTTCATCAGGCCGCGCATCGAGGCCTGCAGGTCCTGACCGGCCAGCAGACCGGCGCGGTCGCAGGAGAGTTCGGCCTTGCGGAACCACTCCTTGAGCGCGGTGATCACGGCGGTGATCGCCAGCGTGCCGAGCGGGATCCAGGCGATCCGGGTGGCGATGTTGGTGAGGATCAGCAGCATCGTCCGGTAGACCGCGTGGCCGGACATCGCGTGGCCGACCTCGTGGCCGATCACCGCGCGGAGCTCCTCCTCGTCCAGCAGGTCGACCAGGCCGCTGGTGACCACGATGATCGGGGCGTCCATCCCGATGCACATCGCGTTGACCGTCGGGTCCTGGGTGACGTACAGGTCGGGGACCTGCTCCAGGTCGAGGATGTAGGCCGCGTCCCGCACCATCGCGTGCAGCTCGGGGAACTGACGCTCCGACGTGCGGACGGCGGTGGCCAGGAACATCAGCCGGACGCTGCGCTCGGAGACCAGGCCGGCCAGCTTCTTCAGGATCTCGTCGAAGCCGGAGAGCTTCCGCAGGGCGACCAGCGCCGAGCGGTCGGCCGGGTGCTCCCAGGCCCGGGTGGAGATCCCGGGGAAGCGTTCACGGCGGCGGCTCGGCGTGTTGTCCTTGGTCATGTCCGTCATGTGCTGAGTACCTCCTGCTCGACGCCGGCACCGGCTCTGCCCGGCCCCCGCTGCTGTTCGCTACAACGTCCGTTGGCGCGTACTCGTCCCCGCCGGCCACCGTACGCCCGGGGGCGCCGTCCGATGTCCGGAACGTCCGGGTCTACGCTGGGGCCGAGCCGATCGGACCGAGGAGAGACCGCTGATGAACCCCGCCACTTTCGCCCAGCTGGCCGGACCGGTCTCCACCGAGCCGGGGCCCGGGCTGTTCCTGCGGCTCGTCCTGATCGGCTCCGTGGTCGGCATCGGCCTGCTGGTCTGGGTACTGGCCCGGGCCGGGCGCGACAACTGACACCGCGTCCGAGCGCCCACGCGGAGTCAGACGCGGTGGGGCGCCGCGCGGTTGCGTGCGCCACCCCCGTACGATGAGCGCGCAGACAAGCCTCGGGATCGGTCCGGCCATTCGCGTCGGGTCCGGCCCCAGCCCCCTCACCGAGTCGAGAAGGTCCTGCCGACCATGAGCACTTCCGCACTGCCCCTCCTGACCAAGCTGGCCGAAGGCGCCTCCGAGGGCGGCAACCACGAGAGCCTCAGCCCGTACCTGACCGGCGGCGCCGGCCTGGGCATCCTGCTGCTGCTGCTCTGGATCACCACCCGCTTCAACCGCGACCGCTGAGCAGCGCCGTTCCGGCGGCCGGGCGGGCTTGCCCGGCCGCAACGGGGTTCGCGTAAGGTGTGGCGGCATGGGACAGCAGGCCGAGACCCCCGGAGTGCGGGCACGTAAGCGCCTCGGCGTGATGGGTGGCACTTTCGACCCGATCCACCACGGGCACCTGGTCGCCGCCAGTGAGGTGGCGAGCGCGTTCCACCTCGACGAGGTGATCTTCGTGCCGACCGGGCAGCCGTGGCAGAAGAGCGACCGCGTGGTGACGCCGGCCGAGGACCGTTACCTGATGACGGTGATCGCCACGGCGGAGAACCCGCAGTTCTCGGTCAGCCGGATCGACATCGACCGCCAGGGCCCGACGTACACCGTGGACACCCTGCGCGACCTGCGGGCGCTGCACCCGGACGCGGACCTGTTCTTCATCACCGGCGCCGACGCGCTGTCCCAGATCCTGTCCTGGCGGGACTCCGAGGAGCTGTTCTCGCTGGCCCACTTCATCGGCTGCACCCGCCCCGGCCACGTGCTCTCCGACGCCGGTCTGCCGGCCGGCGGGGTCTCGCTGGTCGAGGTGCCGGCGCTGGCCATCTCCTCGACCGACTGCCGGGTCAGGGTCGCCAAGGGCGACCCGGTCTGGTACCTGGTCCCGGACGGTGTGGTCCGGTACATCGACAAGCGGGCGCTGTACGCGCGGGGAGGTACGGCGTGACGGGTCCGGAGGAGCACGGCAACCAGGAGTGGTACCCGCAAGAGCCCTACCAGGAGCAGCCGGCGGAGTACCAGCAGCCGCAGGTGTACTACGACGCCTACGGTCAGCCGCAGCAGTACGTCCAGGACCCCTACCAGCAGCAGTACTACCAGCAGCCGCAGCAGCCCCAGGTGTACTACGACGCCTACGGCCGGCCGCAGCAGTACGTCCAGGACCCGTACCAGCAGCAGCCCGCGTACCAGCAGCCCGCGCCGCCGCTTGCCCCGGTGCAGCCCGTGCAGGTGCAGCCCGTCCAGCCGGTCCGGCCCCCCGTGGCCGAGCCGCCGGTGGCCGCCGTGCCTCCGCAGGCCCGGAAGGCCGCCGCCCCGGAGCAGGACTACCCGACCGGTGAGTTCACCTTCGTGGATGAGGAGGCGGAGCAGTCCGAGGACGTCATCGACTGGCTGAAGTTCGCCGAGTCGAGGACCGAGCGCCGGGACGAGCGCCGCCGCAAGCTGCGCAACCGGCTGCTCGGTGCCGGGCTCGCGCTGGTGCTGGTGGCGGGCGGCACGGCGGGCTACCTCTGGTGGCAGGGCGATCTGGGCGGGCCCGGCTCGGCGGCCGTCGCGGCCGGTGGCCGGACGGTGAACGTGGTGCACCTGAGGGACCTTCAGGGCAAGGTCACCAGCGCGCTGCTGGTGAACGACCAGTCCGGCCGGAAGGCCTCGGTGCTGCTGCTGCCGGACGGCCTCAAGCTGCCCAGCTCCGGGATCTCGGCCACCGAGACGCTCGGCAAGTCGCTGGACGCCACCGGCGCCTCGGGCACCCGGGAGGGCCTGACCACGGTGCTGGGCGCCCCGGTCGCCGGGACCTGGCGGCTGGACACCCCGTACCTGCTGCTGCTGGTGGCCCAGCTGGGCGGGATCAAGGTGGACACCAACGCGGCGGTCCGGGAGGGCAACCAGCCCGCGGGCAAGGAGCTTGCCCCGGCCGGCAAGGCCGTCTCGCTGACCGCGCAGGCCGCCGTGGCGTACGCCACCTACCAGGCGCCGGGGGAGACCACCGACGCCCAGCTGGCCCGGTTCGGGCAGGTGCTGGACGCGGTGCTCCGGGTGATGCCGACGGACCTCAAGGAGGCGCAGGACCTGGTGCACCGGGTCGGCGCGGTGCCCGACCCCTCGCTGCCGGAGCCGGCCCTGGCCGGGGTGCTGGTGCAGCTGGCCCAGTACGCCAAGGAGAACCACCTCACCACCGGTGCCCTCTCGGTGCAGCCTGACGGCACGCTGGACGAGGCCACCGCCGGCAAGCAGGTCAAGGACGTGCTCGGCGGCACGGTGAAGAACGCGGCGGCCGCGAACAAGGTCACCCGGGTCTCGGTGCTGAACGGCTCCGGGGTCGACGAGGCGGCCAACACGGCCGGCAGCCAGGTCACCAACGCGGGCCTGGAACTGCTGCCCAGCGGCGCCAAGGCCCCGGCCCAGGCGGCCAGCGAGATCCGCTACACCGACGACGCCAAGCTGCCGGTCGCCCAGCAGCTGGCCCTGAGCCTCGGGCTCAAGGACACCGCGGTGAAGAAGGTCACCACCGCGCAGAACGCGGACCTCGTGGTGGTGCTCGGCAAGGACTACCAGCCGCCCAAGCCGCAGTAGCGGACGGTGTGCCGGAGCCGGGCCCCGATCCGACCGACCGGGGCCCGGGCGGGTTCGTGAGATCCTGGAAGGCGAATCTCATAGGACGAGCCGGAAGAACACCGTGACTGCCACCGAGCACAGCCAGGACCTCATCAACGTCGCCGCCCTCGCGGCGGCCGACAAGCTGGCCCACGACATCATCGCCTTCGACGTCAGCGAGGTGCTGTCGATCACCGACGCCTTCCTGATCGCCTCGGCCAACAACGACCGCCAGGTGAAGGCGATCGCCGAGGAGATCGAGGAGCAGCTGCGCGAGCAGCTGGACATCAAGCCGGTCCGCCGCGAGGGCGAGCGCGAGGGTCGCTGGATCCTGCTGGACTACCTGGACATCGTGGTGCACGTCCAGCACTCCGAGGAGCGCTCCTTCTACTCGCTCGACCGCCTGTGGAAGGACTGCCCCGAGCTGCCCGTGCCGGCCGAGGCGATGGCCACCCGGAACCGTCCGGAGAACGCCGTCACCGACGCCGCGGGCAACGCGCTCTCCGAGGACGAGAGCTGAGCGGCAAGGCGCGGGGTCCGCGCATCGTCTTCTGGCGGCACGGCCAGACCTCCTGGAACCTCGAGTCGAGGTTCCAGGGCAGCACCGACATCGAGCTGACCGACCAGGGTGTCTTCCAGGCCCAGCGGGCGGCGAAGCTGCTCTCCGGTCTCCGGCCGGACCTGCTGATCTCCTCCGACCTCAAGCGCGCCCGGCGGACCGCCGCCGAGCTGGCCAAGGTCACCGGCCTCGAGGTGGACCACCACGAGGGCCTGCGGGAGACCTACGCCGGTGACTGGCAGGGGCTGACCAACGCGGAGATCCGGGCCCGGTTCCCGGAGCAGTACGACGCCTGGGCGCTCGGCGAGCCGGTCCGGCGCGGCGGCGGCGAGCTGAGCACCGAGGTGGCGGACCGGTCCGTCCCGGTGGTGCTGGCGGCGGTGGAGAAGCTGCCGGAGGACGGCACCCTGGTGGTGGTGAGCCACGGCGGGACGATCCGCACCATGCTCGGGCGGCTGCTCGACCTGGAGCCGGTCCAGTGGGAGCGCTTCGGCGGTCTCTCCAACTGCTGCTGGTCGGTGCTCGGACAGGGCGCGCGCGGCTGGCGGCTGCTGGAGCACAACGCGGGCACCCTCCCGCAGCCGGTGATCGGCGACGAGACCTGAGCGGGGCCCGGATTTCGCAGTTCCGGCCCTGACCAGCTAGAGTCTTCCTCGTTCGCAGGAAAGAACGCAGGCCGGAAGGCAGGCGGGAAAATCCTCGGGTGCGGGGCTGTAGCTCAGTTGGTAGAGCGCTTGCATGGCATGCAAGAGGTCCGGAGTTCGATTCTCCGTAGCTCCACTCCGCTTCGGCGGTCCGTCAGGACCGTGCGGCACGCGGGGCTGTAGCTCAGTTGGTAGAGCGCTTGCATGGCATGCAAGAGGTCCGGAGTTCAATTCTCCGTAGCTCCACAACACACCGAAGGCCGTCTCCCCCAGGGGAGGCGGCCTTTAGTCGTGCCGGTGGTCGGCCGGCGGGGTGCCCGGGTGGGCGGTCAGCCACTCGACGCCGCCCCGGTCGGCCGGTGCCTCCGGGGTGTAGGCCACCAGGTAGCACTCCGGCGCGCTCGGCATGGTCAGGTAGGACGCCTGGAACCGCAGACCGCAGACCGCCGACGGCCGCGTGCCGGAAGACCTTGAGCGAGGTCCGGGGTGGTGCCACCTCCTGACGGGCCCACAGCTCGCGGAACTCCGGGCCGGCCGCCGCCAGGTCCCTGATGTACTCCTCCCAGGCCGGCTCCTCGATGTGCGGCCCGTACGCCCCGCGCAGCACCCCGACCATCCGGGGCAGCTCGGCCTCCCGGTGCACGAACGGGTTGCAGCAGGCCGGCACGGTGAACGCGCTCCACCTCCTGTTCCGGTGCCCGCACGGCGGCTTCGGGCGGGTCGCGTCGGGGAACAGCGCGTCGTACGCGGCGTTGTGCGCCAGCAGGTTCTGGCGGCCGTTGCCGACGGCGGCCGGCAGCGGGCTGAGCTGATCCAGGATCAGCTGGGTGGCCGGGTCGAGGGACGGGAGGGCCGGGTCGGTGGCCCGGACGGTGCTGAGCCCGGCCAGCCGGAACAGGTGGTGGCGCTCGGTGCCGTCCAGTCGCAGCGTCCGGGCCACCGCCTCCAGCACCTGCTCGGGGTGTTCGTGGTGGTGGAGCGCCGGATCGCGGCCCGGGGCGGCCAGCCGCTGGTGCCGGGTCGGGTGCTCCGGGCGCCGGGCCTGCTGCCCGCGGCCGGGGCGATCTTCCTGATCATGGTGGCGTTCGCCCTGCACCAGCAGGCCGCGCTCGGCTTCGGCCTCTCCAGCCTGTACTGGCAGCGGCTTCCGCAGCGGCTGCACCGGCGCCTGCCGCCGCCGGCCCTGGTTGCGGCCGCCGGTGCGTACCTGCTCTTCGGCGTGCTGGCCGCCGACGGCGCGGACATCGGCCTCGGCGTCGAACCGGCGCTCACGGTCGGCGGTCTGGCGGTCGGCTGCGCGTACAGCCCGCTGTTCGCCGCCGCCCTCGGCCGGGTGGACCCGGCCGCCGCCGCGGACGGCAGCGGTGTCCTGGTGACGGTGATCCAACTCGGTCAGGTGGTCGGGGTGGCGCTGCTCGGCACCCGCTTCCTCGGCCGGGCCGCGCAGCCGGCCCCGCCGGCCGACTCGGGCCGTGCACTGCTGGTGACGCTCTCGGCGATCGCCCTGGCCCTGCTGCCGGCCGCCCTCTTCGCGCTCCGCGCCCGGCGTGTGACGGCCGCCGGAAGGGATTAGGGGAGTAGGCCGGGGACCGTGTAAAGTGAACGACGTCGCCGGGGGAAACGCCGGATGACGCGGGGCTGTAGCTCAGTTGGTAGAGCGCTTGCATGGCATGCAAGAGGTCCGGAGTTCAATTCTCCGTAGCTCCACAGTTGGTGAAGAGGGCCCCTCCCGGGTAACGGGAGGGGCCCTCTTCCGTTTGCGGGGTCGGCTTCCGGCCGCCGGAGCGGCCCGCTACGGTCGGTGCCATGGCCGATCTGGAGCGCAGAAGGAACGAGGAGCTGGCCCGCATCCTGCACCAGCTCGGCTGGAGCCCGGAGCGGCTGGCCCGCGAGCTCAACGCCGCGCTCCCGCCCGCGCTGGCGATCAGTTCCACCGCCCCGTACAAGTGGCGCGACCGGGGCATGGTGCCGCGCAGCCCGCACGACCAGACGGTCTGTGAGGTGCTCAGCCGCACCGTCGGCATCGCGGTGACGTACGAGCAGCTCTGGGGGCAGATGGGCAGCGGCCGGGGGGCCAAGATCCTCTCGCCCCGGCTGCTCACCGACCCCTGGACCGCCGACACCGCGCAGACCGCGCTGCGCGAGGCCGGGGCGGACGCCGCCCCGGTCCGGCTGACCGACCTGTTCCGCGGCGACGAGCTCCAGCAGGCCGCCCGGCACTGGGCCTCCCCGGCACCCGAACTGACCGGTGGCGAGGGCGCGCTGCGGATAGCCGGCGCCCAGCTCGCCGACCTTCGGCTCAGCTACGACAGCAAGCAGCGGCTGGAGCGGGCCTACGGCGGCGGCCTGATCCTCGACCTGGCCAAGGCCGAGCTCGCCATGATCGGCAAGCTGCTCGAACTCGGCGCCTATGACGAGCCGCTCGGCCGCGAGCTGTACGGCGCGGCCAGCAGGCTGGCCCGGCTGGTCGGTTGGGCCAACTACGACCTCGGCAACGACGCGGCCGCCCAGCGGGCCTTCGTCGCCGCGCTGCGGGCCGCCCACGTCTCCGGCGACCCCCGGCTCGGGGTCAGCGTGGTCGGCTGCCTCGCCGTCCAGGCCACCCACAACTCCGGCGGGCGCGGGCTGGACGCGGTCGCCATGCTCTCCACCGCACTGCGGGCGGCCGACGAGGTCCTGACCCCCCGTGAGCGGGCCCTCCAGCTCGGCCGGATCGCCCGGGCGCACGGCCGCAAGGGCGAGCAGATCAGCGCCGAAGCCGTCGCGGAGCGGGCGTTTCAGGCCCTGGAGGGCGACCAGGACCACAGTCAGGAACGGGCCGATCTGGAGGGCATGGTGGGGGAGGGCTACCTCTTCCTCGGCGACCACGAACGGGCCCAGCAGCTGCTCGTCGGCGCGGTCGCCGCGCTCTCCCCCGAACGGGCCCGGGCCAAGGCCCTCCTGATGGTCCGACTGGCGGACTCGTACCTGCGGACCGGCGAACGCGACGAAGCCGCGCGGGTCGCCGACCAGGCCCGGCTCCTCGCGGCGGGCATGCAGTCGGCCCGAGTCGCCCGCGCCCTCCGCGAGTTCGACGCGGCGGCTCGCTGAGGCGCCCGGCTTTCGGCAGGTGGCCCGGCAGCTACGGTCCACGGGCTCGGGGCGCTGCTTGCTGTGCGGCTCCGCCGCGCGGGCGACGCCGGCCTCCGGTGCGTGATCGCCGCGTGCAGGGTCAGGCGCCCTTGGACCCGCACGCCGGGCAACACGATCCGCGCCCCGCGTTGGCCAATCCCGCACTCTGCCCCGCCTCGGGGCCGGCGTCGCCCGCGCGGCGGAGCCGCCCGACAGCAGAGCCCCGGGCCCTTGTTTTCCGAAGCATCTGCCGACAGCAGGTGCGGTACCCTGTGGCCATGCGAACCGTGCGCCTGCTTCTTAGCCGGCCGCGCTGACCAGGACCGGCCGAGGGCCGGAGTCGGCGTGGCGTCCCCTCCTGCGAGGGGCTTTTTTGTTTTCCCGCCGCCGTTCGCGAACTGACATTCAGATGGAGCCCGAAGGACCATGAGCGAGACGACCCCCGCCGCGGCCGAGGCCGCTGCCACCGAGCCCTTCCGCTACGGCGCGACGCTGGCCGCCGAGATCGAGTCCCGCTGGCAGGACGTCTGGGAGAAGGAAGGGACGTTCAACGCCCCCAACCCGACCGGTGCGCTGGCCGGCCCGAACGCCGGTGACGTCGTCTCGAAGCCGCACAGCTTCATCATGGACATGTTCCCGTACCCGTCCGGTTCGGGTCTGCACGTGGGTCACCCGCTGGGCTACATCGCGACCGACGTCTACGCCCGCTACCAGCGGATGAACGGTCACAACGTGCTGCACACCCTGGGCTACGACGCGTTCGGCCTGCCGGCCGAGCAGCATGCGGTGGCCACCGGCCAGCACCCCCGGATCACCACCGAGGCCGCGATGGCGAACATGCGGCAGCAGCTGCGCCGCCTGGGCCTGGGCCACGACCCGCGCCGGTCGATCGCGACCATCGACCCGGAGTACTACCGCTGGACCCAGTGGATCTTCCTGCAGATCTTCAACTCCTGGTACGACCAGGAGGCCGGCGAGGGCGGCAAGGCCCGCCCGATCGCCGAGCTGATCGCGCAGTTCGCGGACGGCACCCGCCCGACCCCGGACGGCCGGGCCTGGGCCGAGCTGTCCGCCGCCGAGCGGGACGAGCTGCTGGGCGAGTACCGGCTGGCGTACTCCAAGGAGGTGCCGGTCAACTGGTGCCCCGGGCTGGGCACCGTGCTGGCCAACGAGGAGGTCACCGCGGACGGCCGGTCCGAGCGCGGCAACTTCCCGGTCTTCAAGTCGAACCTGCGCCAGTGGATGATGCGGATCACCGCGTACTCCGACCGCCTGATCGCCGACCTGGACCTGCTGGACTGGCCCGAGGCGATCAAGCTGCAGCAGCGGAACTGGATCGGCCGCTCCGAGGGCGCCCGGGTGGACTTCGCGGTCGGCCCTGACGCCGCGATCACGGTCTTCACCACCCGCCCCGACACCCTGTTCGGCGCCACCTACATGGTGCTGGCGCCCGAGCACGCGCTGGTCGACGGCATCGTCCCGGCGGCCTGGCCGGCCGGGACCCACGAGGACTGGAAGGGCGGCGCCGCCACCCCCGCCGAGGCCGTCGCGGCGTACCGGGCCGAGGCCGCCGCCAAGTCGGACGTCGAGCGCCAGGTCGAGGCGAAGGTGAAGACCGGTGTCTTCACCGGCGCGTACGCGACCAACCCGGTCAGCGGTGAGCCCGTCCCGGTGTTCATCGCGGACTACGTGCTGATGGGCTACGGCACCGGCGCGATCATGGCCGTGCCCGCGCACGACCACCGCGACTTCGCCTTCGCCCGCGCCTTCGCACTGCCGATGCGCTGCGTGGTGCGGCCGACCGACGGCCGGAGTGACGACCCGTCGACCTGGGACGACGCGTTCGACACCTACGACTCGGTGATCGTGAACTCCGCGCATGACGACCTGTCACTGGACGGGCTGAGCGTGGTCGAGGCCAAGGCCGCCGCCACCGAGTGGCTGGCCGGGCGCGGCATCGGCGAGGGCACCGTCAACTACCGCCTGCGCGACTGGCTGTTCAGCCGTCAGCGGTACTGGGGCGAGCCGTTCCCGATCGTCTACGACGCCGACGGCGTGATGCACGCGCTGCCCGAGTCGATGCTGCCGGTCGAGGTCCCCGTGGTGGAGGACTACTCGCCGCACACCTACGACCCGTTCGACTCGACCTCCTCGCCGAAGACCCCGCTGTCCCGGAACGAGGACTGGGTCAACGTCGAGCTGGATCTGGGCGACGGCCCGCAGACGTACCGCCGCGAGACCAACACCATGCCCAACTGGGCCGGTTCCTGCTGGTACGAGCTGCGCTACATCGACCCGGCCAACGGCGAGAAGGTGGTCGACCCCGCCAACGAGCAGTACTGGCTGGGCCCGACCGCGCAGAAGCCGGGCGGCGGCGCCGACCTGTACGTCGGCGGGGCCGAGCACGCGGTGCTGCACCTGCTGTACGCGCGGTTCTGGCACAAGGTGCTGCACGACCTGGGGCACGTCTCCTCGGTCGAGCCGTTCCACAAGCTGTTCAACCAGGGCATGATCACCGCCGACGTGTACCGCGACGAGCGGGGCTTCCCGGTGCCCGCCGCCGAGATCGAGGAGCGCGACGGCCAGTACTTCTGGAACGGCGAGGCGGTCAAGCGCGAGGCCGGCAAGATGGGCAAGTCGCTGAAGAACGCGGTCGCGCCCGACGAGATCGCCGACGAGTACGGCGCCGACACGCTGCGCCTGTACGAGATGTCGATGGGCCCGCTGGACGTCTCCCGTCCGTGGGACACCCGCGCGGTGGTCGGCTCGTACCGCTTCCTGCAGCGGCTGTGGCGCAACATCGTCTCCGAGGCCACCGGCGAGCTGGTGGTGACGGAGGAGGAGCCCGACGAGGCGACCCTGCGCGCGCTGCACAAGGCGATCGACGGCATCCGCGGCGACATGGCCGGGCTGCGCTTCAACACGGCGGTGGCCAAGGCCATCGAGCTGAACAACTTCCTGGTCAAGCGCGGCTCCACGCCGCGTTCGGTCGCGGAGCAGATCGTGCTGATGGTGGCTCCGCTGGCCCCGCACATCGCCGAGGAGCTGTGGCGCCGGCTGGGCCACGACGGCTCGCTGACCTACGTCGACTACCCCGTGGCCGACCCGGCCTACGCGGTGGACGAGGCGGTCACCTGCGTGATCCAGATCAAGGGCAAGGTGAAGGCCCGCCTGGAGGTCTCGCCGGCCATCTCCGACGCCGAGCTGGAGGCGCTGGCCCTGGCCGACCCGGCCGTGATCGCCGCCATCGGCGACGCCCCGGTCCGCAAGGTGATCGCCCGGGCGCCGAAGCTGGTGAACATCGTCACCGGCTGACGGCGGATCGGACCGGCCGAGCGGCCCCGCCCACCCGGGCGGGGCCGCTCGCGTTCTGCGGGGACCGCTGCGGGCGGGTCTCGGGGACAACCCTGAGACGCGCCCCCTATCTCTGCCTGATTCCGGCCTGCGGGACCGCTTTGGCAGGCCGTTCGGGCGATCGGTGCGGCTACCTTGGAACCCTGGGTGGTCGTACCGCCGTTCTCCGGGGGTGCGGTGGGCGTACGGCTGCGGTGGCCGGCGTGGTGTGGCGGAAGGCGGCTCGTGATGGACGTGCTCGGCGTGGTTCTCGGACTGGTGCTGCTGTTCGGAGTGGGGCTGCTGGTCATGCTCGGGGTCGGAGCCGTCAAGGTGGGCAAGGCCGCCGCCGCCAAGATCTCCCAGGAGGAGGCCAAGGCCCGGCGCGCCTTCGAGAACACCGCGCTGAAGGCCAAGTCCTTCGCCAAGCCGGGCGCGCACGGTCAGATCTCCACCGTCCGCCTGGCGCTGCGCTCCTCGCTCGACAGCACCCGCAAGGTGCTCGCGGCCGGGCTCGCCGAGGACTCCCAACTGGCCGAGTCGCTCCAGCTGTTGAACCGGCTGGACGCGCACGCCGCCGAGCTGGACGGCGAACTGCGGACCTTGGAGCTGGAGCCGGAGGCCGCCCGGGTGGCCGCCAAGCTGCCCGAGCTGCGCGAGCGGGCCGACCGGATCACGCACGCGGCCGAGTCGATGCGCTGGGCGGCGCAGGACCGGATGCAGCGCTTCGCCGACGACGAGCTCGCGCGGCTCGCGGAGGAGTGCGAGAGCGAGGCGGGGGCGCTCCGGCACTGGGACTCCGTGGGGTCGTCGCCGACCGCCGCCCCGGCCGCTGCCGCTGCTGCCCCGCAGACCGAACGCCCGGGCCTCACGGCCAGGCGCGGGGTGAGCGCCGAGGAGCTGCTCGGGCTGGCCGACCTGGCCCAGCGGCTGCGCAAGCGGTCCGCCTGAGACCGACCGGCCCGACCCGTGTTGCCCGTACCCGACGAGCGGGGAGTACCCTCCGGCACATGTCCCACCGTCTCGCGCTCGTCACCGACTCCACGGCCTACCTGCCGCAGCAGGCCATCGACCGGCACCGGATCACGGTGGTCCCGCTCAGTGTGGTGGTCGGGGACACGCCGCTGACCGAGGGCGTCGAGATCTCCCCGAAGGACGTCGCCGAGGCGCTCCGGGCCAGGCAGCGGGTGACCACCTCCCGGCCCGGCCCGGAGACCTTCGCCGCCGCGTACCGGGCCGCCGTCGAGGCGGGCGCCACCGGCATCGTCTCGGTGCACATCTCGGCCGAACTGTCCGGTACCGGGGAGGCGGCCGGGCTGGCCGCCGCCGAGGCCGGCGTCCCGGTCCGGGTGGTGGACAGCCGGCTGGTCGGGATGGCGCTCGGCCACAGCGTCCTGACGGCGGCTCAGGCGATCGAGGACGGGCTCGACCTGGACGCGGTGGCCGCCGCCGCGACCGCCCGGGCGGAGCGCACCAGCGGCTTCTTCTACGTCGACACCCTGGAGTACCTGCGCCGGGGCGGCCGGATCGGCGCGGCCCAAGCCCTGCTCGGCTCTGCGCTCTCCGTCAAACCGCTGCTGCACCTGGCCGGCGGGCGGATCGAACCGCTGGAGAAGGTCCGGACGGCCTCCCGGGCGATCGCCCGGCTGGAGGAGATCGCGGTCGAGAAGGCGGGCACCGACCAGGTCGACATCACCGTGCACCACCTGGCCGCCGAGGAGCGGGCCGAGCCGCTGGCGGAGCGGCTGCGGGCGCGGGTGCCCGGGCTGCGGGAGCTGTCGGTGGTCGAGGTGGGTGCGGTGATCGGTGCGCACGTCGGGCCCGGACTGCTGGCCGTGGTGGTCGCACCGCGCTGAAACTCGCTCCTTCGAGGGACCTCGGCCGTCCACAACCCCCGGGTTTTCCACAGCTTTTGGCCGCTCCCCGGGTGGTCCGGCCGGGGCTCGTACCGTCCTCGGCATGAGAACGATGACCCCGGGCGCAGCCCGTCGCCAGGAGACCGCCGAGACCGTCCGCGGGCGGCTGACCCATCTCTTCCTGACCCCGGCTCAGGCACCTCCACCGATCGGGCCCCTACCTCCCGAGCCGGCCGAGGTGGTGGTGCCGCCGCCCGAGCCCGCCCCGCTGGTGCCCGGTCTGCTGTTCGACCGGCGGGCCGTGCTCGGCCTGTCGGTGCTGCTGTTGCTGGCCGTCGGGTACGCCGTGCAGCACTTCTGGCTCGGCCGCCCCGACCGGATCGCCGTCCCGGCCACGCTCGCGGCGGCGTCGGCCTCGCCCCCGGCCGGGCCGCGTTCGGGTGCGGGGCCACCGGCGGGCGCGTCCTCGGGGCCGACGGTGGTGGTCGACGTCGCGGGGAAGGTCCGCAGCCCCGGTCTGCGGACGCTGCCGACCGGGGCCCGGGTGGCGGACGCCCTGGTGCTGGCGGGCGGTCCGCTGCCCGACACCACCACCGACGGGCTCAACCTCGCCCGGGTGCTCACCGACGGCGAGCAGATCCTGGTCGGCGGGGGAGCCGTCGCCGCTGCCGCCCCGGGCGCCCGGGCCGGGCCGGTCAACCTCAACCTGGCCACCAGGGAGCAGCTCGACGCCCTGCCCGGGGTGGGGCCCACGCTCGCGCAGCGGATCCTGCAGCACCGTCAGGAGCACGGCCCGTTCCGCTCGCTCGACCAGCTCCGCCAGATCAGCGGCATCGGCGACCGGAAGTACGCCGAGCTCAAGGCGTTGCTGACGCTGTGACACCCCACCCGGCTCCGGCCCGCCGGGACGAGCCGGCCGATCTCCGGCTGCTGGTGCCCACGGTCGCGGTCTGGGCGGTCACCGCCGCCCTGCTCGGCGTCGGCGCGGAGCACCGGCCGCTGCTGCTGGCCACGGCCGCCGGGCTGGCCGGCACCGCCCTGCTCCTGCTGCGCCGGGCCCGGCCGGGCGGCGCCCTGCTCGCCGCCACCCTGCTGGCGGCGGCCGCCGCCACGGTCGGCACCACCCTGCACACCGCCGACCTGCACCGGGGGCCGATCCCCGCGCTCGCCCGGTCCGAGGCCCCACCCGAGCTGACCGTCGAACTCACCGTCACCGGCGACCCCAAACCCCGTACCTCGCACGCTCGGGGCACCGCGCCCGGGCAGGCCATGCTCACCCTCACCGCCACCGTCGACCGGGTCGGCGTGGTGGGCACGGACGGCCCGGAGGCGGCCACCACGACGCCCGTCACCGTGGTGGTCCGGGCCCAGCACGTCGCCGCCTGGCGGGAGGTGATCCCGTCCACCCGGCTGCGGGCCGAGGTCCGGCTGCTGCCCGCCACCGAGGAGTACCGCAGCACCGCCGCGGCCCTGCTGGCCCAGGGCCCGCCCCGTCAGCTCGAAGCACCGGGCCGGGCCCAGCAGGTGGCCGCCCGGCTGCGGGCCGGCCTGCGGACGGCCAGCGACCATCTCACCCCCGACTCCCGGGGCCTGCTGCCCGGGCTGGTGGTGGGCGACACCACCCGGCTGCCGGCCGACCTCGACCAGGCGTTCCGGGCCACCGACCTGGGGCACCTGACCGCCGTCTCCGGTGCCAATCTGGCGATCGTGCTGGCCGTCCTGCTCGGTACGCCCAGCCGGGCGGGCAGCGAGGCCCGGGGCGGCCTGGCGGGGCTGCTCGGGCTGCCGCTGCGTACCACCGCGCTGGTCGGGGCGGCGCTCACGGTGGCCTTCGTGACGGTCTGCCGGCCCGAGCCCAGCGTGCTGCGGGCCGCCGCCACCGGGCTGGTCGGCCTGCTCGCGCTCGCCACCGGCCGCCCCCGGCAGGCGCTGCCCGCGCTCTGCTCCGCCGTCCTGCTGCTGCTCCTGTTCGACCCGTACCTGGCCCGCTCCTTCGGCTTCCTGTTCTCCGTCCTGGCCACCACCGGTCTGCTCACGCTCGGCCCGCGCTGGTCCGCCGCCCTGCGGGCCCGGGGCTGGCCCGAGTACCTGGCGGGCGCGGCCGGGGCCACCGCGGCCGCCCAGGCGCTCTGTGCCCCGGCCACCATCCTGCTGGCGCCCCGGATCAGCCTGGTCGCCGTCCCCTGCAACCTGCTCGCCGAGGCGGCGGTGGCCCCGGCCACCCTGCTCGGCTTCGCCACCCTGACGGTCGATCCGATCTCCCGCCCCGCCGCCCGGCTGCTGGCCGATCTGGCGGCCGTCCCGACCGGCTGGCTGGTCACCGTGGCCCGGCGCGGGGCCGCCCTCCCGGGAGCCCAACTCGACTGGCCCGGAGGGCTGTTCGGCGCCGCACTGCTCGCGCTGGCCACCCTCGCGCTGGTCTGGTCCGCCCGGCCGCTGCGGGCCGCGAGCCGGCTGCGCCCGGTCCTCGCGGCCGTGTTCGGGCTGACCCTGGTGCTGGCGGTGCTCCGGCCGGCACCGCTGGCCCGGCTGGTCACCGGCTGGCCGCCGCCCGGCTGGCGGTTCGTCATGTGCGACGTCGACCAGGGCGACATGTCCGTGCTGCCGGTCGGCACCCCGGCCGACAGCGCGATCGTGGTGGACACCGGGCCCGACCCGCTGGCCGCCGACCGCTGCCTGCGCCAACTGGGCATCACCACCGTCCCGTTGGTCATCCTGAGCCACTACCACGCCGACCACGTCGAGGGCCTGCCCGGCGTGCTGCGCGGCCGCACCGTCGGCGCCGTCCAGGTCACCACCCTCGACACGCCGCCCGGCGAGCGGGCCCGGGTGCTGGCCTGGTCCGCCGCCGCACAGGTCCCGGTGCTGCCGGCCCGGCCGGACGAGCAGCGCAGCGTGGGCCCCGAGCTCTCCTGGCAGCTGCTCTGGCCCACCGACCCGCTGGATCCGGCCGCCTCGGGGGCCAACAACGCCAGCATCGCGCTGATCGCCACCGTCGGCCGCCCGCCCGACACCCTCCGGATCGCCCTGCTCGGCGACCTCGAACCACCCGCGCAGGCAGCCCTGCGGGCCAGGTGGACGCCGCCCCGGGTGGACGTCCTGAAGGTCGCCCACCACGGTTCGGCCCACCAGGACGAGGAGCTCACCGACGCCCTGCACCCCCGGCTGGCCCTGATCTCCTGCGGCCCCGACAACCCGTACGGCCACCCGTCCCCGGCCACCGTCGACCGGCTCCGCTCGCTCGGGGCGACGGTGCTGCGCACCGACCGCGCGGGGTCCATCGCGGTGCTCGGCACCCCGGCCGCCCTGGACGCGGTTACCCAAGGGAGCGGGTGATCGTATCTAATGCCTTGGTCGTCGTCCGAGCCGAGGAGCAGCACCCCCGATGAGCACCTTCACCGCACCCGAGCCGCCGGCCTTCCGGGCCGCCACGCCACCCGAGAAGGCGGCGAAGGTGGTCACCGACGTGCTGGCCCCGGCCAACCTGGTGATCGGTCTGCTGCTGCTCGTCGGCTGGCAGGGCAGCCACAGTTGGGACGGTCTGGGCTGGGGCCTGCTGGCCGCGCTGTTCTGCGGCGTCATCCCGCTCGGCATCATCCTGCTGGGAGTGCGGCGCGGGGCGCTGACGGACAAGCACATCCGGGTCCGCCGGCAGCGGATGATCCCGATGGGTGCCAGCCTGGTCTCGGTGGTGGCCGGGGTGACCGCGCTGCACGCCCTGGGGGCGCCGGCCGAGGTGTTCGCGCTGGCCGTCGCGATGCTGGTCGGGCTGGTCACCTCGCTGCTGGTGACGGTCTGGTGGCAGATCTCGATCCACAACTCGGTGGCCGGCGGTGCGGCCCTGATCCTGATGCTGGTCTTCGGCCCGCTGCTCGCGCTCTCCGCCGCCGCGGTCGCCGCCATCGGCTGGTCGCGGCTGGTCCTGAAGGCGCACACCCTGCCGCAGGTGCTGGCCGGCACGGCACTGGGCAGCGTGGCGGCGCTCACCTTCGCCCTGCTCCGCTGACCGACGCGGACCGCCGGAGCGGGCCCTACCGGCCCGCCCGCCCGGCCGAACCGCTCGGTGCCGAGCACCCGGAGCGGCTCCGGCGCGGATCGTGATCCCACCGGAGCCGATGCCCGGCCAGGGACTGCCGATCCCAGTCCGGTGTACGCGGGGCCCGGGGTCAGCCCTCCTCGCGCCAGCCGTCCTGCTCGGCGCTCAGCCGGTCCAGGGCGGTCAGCCGCTCCGGCGTCCAGCCGCCCTCCTCGGGGGCCTCCAGGACCACCAGCCACTGCGCGTCCTCCGCGTCGTCCTCGCCCGCCAGGGCGTCCCGGACGAGCTCGATGCCGCCCAGCTCGGGCCAGCGGGCGGACAGCTCCTCCGCCACCTCCTCGGCGGCGTCACGGTCGGGGAACACGAGCAGTTGGCGGGTGAGGTTCATGGTCACGGACACCATTCTGCACACCGGCCGCCGGCCGCCGGGCACCGGCTGCGGAGCACTGTCCGCGGCACGTGCGATCCTGGTGGGCGATGGCCAGGAAGAGTGCACCCGACGACCTGCTCGCCCCGCTGACCCTGGTGGTCGGCCAGGAGGAGCTGCTGCTCGACCGCGCGGTCGCCGCCGTGGTCGCCGCCGCCCGGGCGGCCGACCCGGACACGGACGTGCGCGACCTCGCGCCCGGTGCCCTGCAGCCCGGCAGCCTGGCCGAGTTGACCACGCCCTCACTGTTCGCCGAGCGCAAGGTGATCGTGGTCCGGGCCGCGCAGGATCTCGGCGCGGATTCGGTGAAGGAGCTCAGGGCCTACCTCGACGCGCCCGCCGAGGAGGTCATGGTGGTGCTGGTCCACGCGGGCGGCGCCAAGGGCAAGGGCCTGCTGGACGCCGGGCGCAAGCTCGGTGCCCGTGAGGTGGCCTGCCCCAAGCTCACCAAGGCCGGCGAGAAACTCGCCTTCGTCAAGGGCGAGTTCCGCACCCTGGGCCGGTCGGCCACCCCCGAGGCGTGCCAGGCGCTGTTCGACGCGCTCGGCAGCGACCTGCGCGAGCTGGCCGCCGCCTGCAACCAGCTGACCGCCGACGTCGAGGGCGCGATCGACGAGACCGTGGTCGCCCGCTACTACGGCGGCCGGGCCGAGGCCACCGGCTTCGAGGTGGCCGACCTGGCCGTCACCGGCCGGACGGCCGAGGCGCTGGAGCGGCTGCGCTGGGCACTTGCGGTAGGCCAGCCGCCGGCCGGCATCACCTTCGCGCTCGCCTCCGGCGTCCGCAGCATCGGCCGCCTCGCCAGCGCCGGCCGGAACATGCGCCCGGGCGACCTGGCCCGGGAGTTGGGCATGCCGCCGTGGAAGGTGGACCGGGTCCGCCAGCAGATGCGCGGCTGGACGGGCGACGGCGTGGCCGCCGCCCTCACCGCGATCGCCCGGGCCGACGCCGACGTCAAGGGCGGCTCCGGCGACCCGGCCTACGCCCTGGAGCGCGCCGTGGTCGCGGTGGCCAAGGCGTCCCGCGCGGGCGCCCGCCCGTACTGACCGGCCCCCGGGCGGGAGCCCGGAAAACCAGGTGCGGCCCTTCGGAGCGTCCCGCAGACTGACGCGGAATCCCCCCGAAGCTCCGAAGGAGTCCCCGTCTTGCAGGGTGCCGTCACCGTCTCGCCGTCCCAGGTCCCCGAGCTGCTGCTGGGCCTGGCCACCGTCAGGCCGGTGTTCCTCTGGGGCGCGCCCGGGATCGGGAAGTCCTCCCTGGTACGGGAGTTCGCCGAGTCACTGGGCCTGGAGTGCGTCAGCCTGATCGGTACCCAGCTGGCGCCGGAGGACCTGATCGGCGTCCCGCAGATCACCCCCGAGGGCCGGTCCCGGTTCTGCCCGCCGGAGTCGATCGCCCGGGACGAGCCCTACTGCCTGTTCCTGGACGAGCTCAACGCGGCCACCCCGGACGTGCAGAAGGCGTTCTACTCGCTGATCCTGGACCGCCGGATCGGCTCGTACGAGCTGCCGCCCGGCTCGATCGTGATCGGCGCCGGGAACCGGGCCACCGACGGCGCGCTGGCCCGGCCGATGGCCTCCGCACTGGTCAACCGTCTGGTCCACGTCCACCTCCGGGCCAGTGCCACCGACTGGCTCGACTGGGCCGGGGCCAACGGCATCCACCCGTGGGTGCAGGACTAGCGGTGTCGTTCTGCGGCTACGCGAAGATCGTCCGCAACTCCTACGGCCTGGACGCGATCCTCAAGGGCGACGCCCGCTGGCCGCACCGGCTGGAGGACCGCGACCTGCTCTACTACCTGGCCGACGCCTTCAGGGGCCGGCTGGTCAAGGAGCTGCCGGCCCGCAAGGAGCACGCCTCCAACTCCCTCCGGCAGACCGCCTTCCGGGTCCGACCTGATCGGTGAACCGCTGGGCCGCCCGCGCGACTACGTCGACCTGGACGACTTCTACCGGCGTGGTCTCCAGCAGGGCTTCGAGCTGCACCAGCGCGACCGCGGCCTGCTGCCCGCCGGACTGGTCGAGGAGATCCGCGCGCTGGCCCAGCCCCCGCTGCCCTGGGACGCCCGACTGGCGCGCTGGTTCGACGAGTTCGTGCCCTCCCCGCAGCCGGTCCGGAGCTACGCCAGGCCGTCCCGCCGGCAGGCCGCCACCCCCGGCGTCCCGCGCGCCGGCCGCTACCACCCGCCGGAGGAGGTGGCCCGCTGCACCTTCGGCGTGGTGCTGGACACCTCGGGGTCGATGAGCCGTCAGCTGCTCGGCAAGGCGCTCGGCGCGATCGCCTCCTACGCCGCAGCCCGGGACGTCACCGCCGCCCGGGTGGTGTTCTGCGACGCGGCCCCGCACGACGCGGGCTTCCTGCCCACCGCCGAGATCGCCGCCCGGGTGAAGGTCCGCGGCCGGGGCGGCACCGTGCTCCAGCCGGGCGTCGACCTGCTGGAGCGGGCCGAGGACTTCCCGCCCGGGGCCCCGATCCTGCTGATCACCGACGGCGAGTGCGACGTGCTCCGGGTCCGCCGCGAGCACGCCTACCTGGTCCCGCTCGGTGCCGGTCTCCCGTTCACCCCGCGCGGCCCGGTCTTCCGGATGCGCTGAGCGGGGCCGGACGGTGCGTCAGAGCCCGGCCAGCGCGCGGAGCACGTCCCGGCTGTCCATCAGCAGCGCCTGCCGGACGGTCTCCCGGTCGGGGGCGACGCCCTTGCCCTCCTGGTACGAGCCGGACCAGCTCAGGTAGTACGTCAGCCCGCCGTCCCGGACGTACAGCACCTGGGTCAGGTAGTGCCAGGTCCGGTCCGAGCTGCTCCGGTCGTCCAGGTACCCGACGTAGGCCTGGTCGCCCAGCTCGGGCACGTCGGTGATCAGGTACTTCCGCTGCCGCAGCCCGGACTGCTGGGCGTCGAACTCGGCCCGCGGGTTCACCTTCCGGTGCAGCTGCGCCTGCATGTAGAGCGAGGAGTACTCGGTCTCCCCGGCGCTCTTCTTCAGGTACTTGCTGCAGTACATGTCGTCCAGCGCCGCGTGCCGGGTCGAGTAGTGGTACGGCGTGCCGGACTGGGCGGGGTACAGCTGGGTGAAGCGGCTCAGCCGGGCGGTGGCGCAGAGGTCGTCGACCACCCGGTAGTCGCCGATCTCGGGGGCGGGCCCGTCCGGCAGGGTGACCACGCCCGGCACGGTCAGCACCGCGACGACCCAGATCGCCGAGGTCAGCAGCGCGCTCAGCACCCCCCACAGCAGCGGCCGACGGCGGGACCGGGTGGCGGCCCGGGGCGGCGGCCCGTACGGCAGCGGGGTGGGCGGCGTGGGGACGCCGGGGAACGCCGGACCGGTGTCCGTCGGTGCCGGCCGCTGGTGCGACATCTGATGAGCCCCCAACCGGGATGCGTGCTGGCCACGTCGGAGCGAACCCTATCGGTGAACGCAAGGTGGCAGAGGGTGAGGTCACCCCCGGACAGACGCCGACAGGCGCCGTAGCCGGAGCTACGACGCCTGTCGTGTACCGCACCCGCGTGGCGAACGCAGGCCGCGTGCGGTACGGAGTTCTACGTCTCACGAGTTCCGGGTAGAGGGCCGGAAAGTTGACGTGAGGGGTGGTCGTCGGAGGCGGGTAGAGGGCCGCCGTGCCCGTCGACCGGGTCGGCCTGGGATCAGGCCGAGACGAGCTTGGTGACCGCGGACTTCTTGTTGGCGGCCTGGTTCTTGTGGATGATGCCCTTGCTCGCGGCCTTGTCGAGCGCCTTGGAGGCGGCCCGGGCGAGCTCGGTGGCCTTCGCGGTGTCGCCGGCAGCGGCGGCCTCGCGGGCCTTGCGGACAGCGGTCTTCAGCGAGGACTTGACGGCCTTGTTGCGCAGGCGCGCCTTCTCGTTGGTCTTGTTGCGCTTGATCTGGGACTTGATGTTCGCCACGAAATAGCCTCAGTCTTGAGTCGAGAATTGAACGGGTCGCACCGAGCTCGGCGGGCTGAGAAGGCATGCCGGTGCCAGGTGCAGCGGCCAACGCTACCAAAGCCGACAGCCCGGGCCCAAACCGGCCCGGAGGGTCTACGCCCTGAGCAGCGGCTCGCCGTAGTGCTCGACCTCGGGGAACGGCTCGTAGAAGTGGTGCAGCAGCTCCCGCCACTGCTGGTACTCGGCGGAACCGCGGAAGCCCTCGGTGTGGTCGGCCAGGGTGTCCCACGCCACCTGGAGCAGGAACCGCGAGCCGCGCCCCTCGTCCAGGCAGCGGCGCAGCTCCAGTGAGCGGAAGCCGCGCTGGACCGCGATCAGCGGCCGGGCCTCGGTGAAGGCGGCCAGGAAGTCCTCCTCCAGGCCGGGACGGACGTCGAGCAGCGCACTCTCCAAGATCATGGAAGCCGATCCTGCCGCACCCGGGGCGCGCAGCGGAAGAGCTGGACACCGCGCCGGTCCGGGCTCGTGGGAAGATGGCAGGAACCATTTCGATCGGACGAGACCGTCCGGTCCCCGGGAAGCCGCTCGGCGCCGTCAGTGCCGAGCCGGAGCGCCCGGCCCCCGGACCAACGGAGAATCGGACCAAGGTGCCCGCGACCCCCAGCAATGTGCCAGAGCCCAGCCGTACCGACCCGGCGCTGATCCGCAACTTCTGCATCATCGCCCACATCGACCACGGCAAGTCCACCCTCGCCGACCGGATGCTCCAGATCACCGGCGTGGTGGACCCCCGGCAGATGCGTGCCCAGTACCTCGACCGGATGGACATCGAGCGCGAGCGCGGCATCACCATCAAGTCGCAGGCGGTCCGCCTCCCGTGGGCGCCGACGGTCGGCGAGGGTGCGGGCAAGACCCACATCCTGAACATGATCGACACCCCGGGCCACGTGGACTTCACGTACGAGGTGTCCCGTTCGCTCGCCGCCTGCGAGGGCACCATCCTCGTGGTGGACGCGGCCCAGGGCATCGAGGCGCAGACCCTCGCCAACCTGTACCTGGCGCTGGAGAACAACCTCACGATCATCCCGGTCCTCAACAAGATCGACCTGCCGGCCGCCCAGCCGGAGAAGTACGCCGCCGAGATCGCGCACATCATCGGCTGCGAGCCCGAGGACGTCCTGAAGGTCAGCGCCAAGAGCGGCCTGGGTGTCGCGGACCTGCTGGACCACGTGGTCGCGAAGGTCCCCGCGCCGGTCGGCGTCAAGAACGCCCCGGCCCGCGCGATGATCTTCGACTCGGTCTACGACACCTACCGCGGCGTGGTCACCTACGTCCGGGTGGTCGACGGCGAGCTCACCAAGCGCGAGCGCATCCAGATGATGTCCACGGGTGCCACGCACGAGCTGCTGGAGATCGGTGTGATCTCGCCCGAGCCGAAGGTCTCCGACGGCCTCGGCGTCGGCGAGGTGGGCTACATCATCACCGGTGTGAAGGACGTCCGGCAGTCCAAGGTCGGTGACACCATCACCTCGATGCACAAGGGTGCGACCGAGGCGCTGGGCGGCTACAAGGACCCGCGCCCGATGGTGTTCTCCGGCCTGTACCCGCTGGACGGCAGCGACTACCCGCTGCTGCGCGACGCCCTCGACAAGCTCCAGCTGAACGACGCCGCCCTGGTCTTCGAGCCGGAGACCTCGGTCGCGCTCGGCTTCGGGTACCGCTGTGGCTTCCTCGGCCTGCTGCACCTGGAGATCGTCCGGGAGCGGCTGGAGCGCGAGTTCAACCTCGACCTGATCTCCACCGCCCCCAACGTGGTCTACCGCGTGGTGATGGAGGACGGCAGCGAGCACACCGTCACCAACCCGAGCGAGTTCCCGACCGGCAAGATCTCCGAGGTGCACGAGCCGGTGGTCCGCGGCTCCATCCTGGTGCCCAACGAGTTCGTCGGCGCCGTCATGGAGCTCTGCCAGAGCCGCCGCGGCAACATGCAGGGCATGGACTACCTCTCCGAGGAGCGGGTGGAGCTGCGCTACACCCTCCCGCTGGCCGAGATCGTCTTCGACTTCTTCGACATGCTGAAGTCCAAGACCCGCGGCTACGGCTCCTTCGACTACGAGCCGATCGGCGAGCAGACCGCCGACCTGGTCAAGGTCGACATCCTGCTGCACGGCGACCCGGTGGACGCGTTCTCCGCGATCGTGCACAAGGACAAGGCGTACAACTACGGCGTCATGATGGCCGGCAAGCTGCAGAAGCTGATCCCTCGTCAGCAGTTCGAGGTGCCGATCCAGGCCGCCATCGGCTCCCGGGTGATCGCCCGTGAGACGGTCCGCGCGATCCGCAAGGACGTCCTCGCCAAGTGCTACGGCGGTGACATCTCGCGTAAGCGCAAGCTGCTGGAGAAGCAGAAGGAGGGCAAGAAGCGGATGAAGATGGTCGGCCGGGTGGAGGTCCCGCAGGAGGCCTTCATCGCCGCACTGTCCACCGACGCGGACGCCCCCAAGGGCGAGAAGAAGTAGTCGGTACGCCGAAGGGCCCGGTCCGGCCGGACCGGGCCCTTCGGCGTGTCGTCAGCGCAGCTGCCAGACGACGCCGGTGACGATCAGGCTCTTCACCAGCCGGGCGGCGGTCCCGGTCAGGGCGCTCGGCTTCATCGAGTCGTCCTTGCGGACCAGCTGGACCAGGCCGTCCTTGCGGCCCAGGCTCAGGCAGTGCACCACGTAGCCGTACCCGAACGGCTTGTCGGTCTTCCCGGTCAGCAGCCCGCCGAGGTAGATGCCCATCGGCTGGGCGGTGGCGCAGCTCATCCGCAGCTCGCCGACGCCCTCGACCACCACCTGGGCGGCGTCGCCGATCACGTACACCTCGGGGTGCGAGACCGAGCGCAGGTGTCCGTCCACCACCGCGCGGCCGTCGGCGGTGACGGTCAGTCCGGCCTCGGCGGCCAGCTCGCGCGGCTCCATCGAGGCGGCCCAGGCGACCAGGTCGGCGTCGATGGTGCCCTGGTCGGTGCGGAGTCCGGCCGCGGTCACGGCGGTGACGGCCGCCTGGTCGTGCACCTGGACCCCGAGCCGCCCGAAGACCTTCCGGACGTGCGCCCGGCCCTTGTCCGAGAGCCAGCCGCCGACCTGGCCGGCCGCCACGATCCGGACCTGCCAGGCGGGGTGCGCCTCGGCCAGTTCGGCGGCCAGCTCGATGCCGGTCGGGCCGCCGCCGACCACCGCGACGGTGCCGGGCTGCGCGGCGGTGCGCATCCGCTCGGCCAGTTCGGCGGCCCGCTCGGCGGGGTAGGCGTGCTCGGCCGCACCGGGGATGCCGTGCAGGGCGGTGCGGCTACCCAGCGCGTACACCAGGGTGTCGTAGCCCAGCGCCTCGCCGGAGTCCAGGAAGACCTTCCGCCCGGCCAGGTCGAGCTCGGTGACCCGGGCCTGGCGGTGGGTCACCTGACGGCCCCGCAGCACCTCGGCCAGTTCCGGCCGGTGCTCGGCCAGGCCGGCCGCGGTCTCGTGCTGGCGGACCCGGTTCAGGAACCGGCTCTCCGGCGCGACCAGGGTGACCCGGTGCCGCCTGCCGATCCGGGTGGCCGCCGCCAGGCCCGCGTAGCCGGCGCCGATCACGACGATGTGCTGCTGCTGACCGGTCATCTCGTCCTCCTGCGAAGCGGGTGTGCTGCTTTCGGGAGGTGGACGACGCAGCCGGTCAGCTTGTGACAGTGAGCCGCGTCACATGGGTCAGCTTCTCCGGGTTGACCACGACGTACGCCTCGGTGATCCGGCCGTCCGCGACCGCGAAGGCGACCACGCCGAGCACCTTGCCCTCGGCGTCGTGCCAGAGCAGGCCCGGTTCGCCGTTGACCAGGGCGGGGCTGGCGCTGACGTCGGCCGGGCCGAGGAACCTGGCGTAGAGCCCGGCCACCAGGCGGGAGACCTTGTCCGCGCCCAGGATCGGGCGGACGCCGGCCGAGACGATGCCGCCGCCGTCCGAGTGCCAGACCACGTCCGGGTCGAGCAGGGCGACCAGGCCCTGGAGGTCGCCCCCGGTGGCCGCAAGGGCGAAGGCGGACACCACCTGACGGTGCGCCGCCCGGTCGACCGGCCCGCGCCGACCGCCGGTCCGCACCCGGCGGCGGGCCCGGGACGCCAACTGCCGGGCGGCGTCCGGGGTGCGGTCCAGCGAGCAGGCGATCTCCTCGAAGCCGACCGCGAACACGTCGTGCAGCACGAAGGCGGTCCGTTCGGCCGGGGTGAGCTCCTCCAGCACCGCGAGCAGCGCGATCGAGACCTCCTCGCCCAGCTCGGCGAGCCGCTCGGGCGCGTTCTCCTCGGTGACCAGCGGCTCGGGCAGCCACTCGCCGTAGTAGGCCTCCCGGCGCACCCGGGCCGAGCCCAGCTGGTCGTAACAGAGCCGGGTGACGACCGTGGTCAGGTACGCCCGTGGCTCCTCGACGGTGCTCCGGTCGGTGGTCCGCCAGCGCAGCCACGCCTCCTGCAACACGTCCTCGGCGTCGGTCACCGAGCCGAGCAGCCGGTACGCCACCGAACCCAGGTAGCGCCGCAGCGACTCGAAGACATCCACCCCTGATGCGTCGTCCATCACATCAGGAACCGTACCCGGTCAGTTTCCGGCCGATGCGAGCAGGCGGCGGAGCAGGGCGTTCAAGGCGGCCGCTTCCTCGGGGGTGAGGGTGGCGAGCACCCCGCCGTAGACGTCGATGTTGGAGCCGATCATCCGGTCCGCCAGGTCCAGGCCTTCGGGGGTGAGGGTGATCCGCAGGCCCCGGCGGTCGTTCGGGTCGGGCGAGCGGGTGACCAGGCCGGCCCGTTCCAGCTTGTCCAGCCGACCGGTCATGCCGCCGGTGGTGAGCATCAGGGTGGCGGTCAGCTCGCGCGGGGAGAGCGCGTACGGGGCGCCGGAGCGGCGCAGCGTGCCGATCACGTCGAACTCGCCGGTGCCGATGCCGAACGCGGCGTGGGCCTGGCCGAGCCGGTCGGTCATGGCGCGGGAGAGCCGGAAGATCCGGCCGAACACCTCCATCGCGTCGGTGGAGAGGTCGGGGCGGACCGCGTTCCACTGTGCGGCGATCGCGTCCACTGCGTCGGGGGGCGTGGGGCTCTGGCTCATGACAAAAGTCTGCCACAGGAAAGAAGCTTGACGGCAAGTAGCTTAGTGCTAAGTTGCTTACATGCTTTCGACATCTCGGGGTGCCCTGGCCCTCACCGCGCTGGCCCCGCTCGCCTGGGGCTCCACCTACCTGGTCACCACCGAGTACCTGCCGCCGGACCGGCCACTGCTCACCGCCACGCTCCGCGCGCTGCCCGCGGGGCTGGTCCTGCTGGCCGTCACCCGGCGCCTGCCGAAGGGCGGCTGGTGGGCGAAGGTCGCGCTGCTCGGCGCGCTCAACATCGGCCTCTTCCTCGCCCTGCTCTTCGTCGCGGCCTACCGACTGCCCGGGGGTGTGGCCGGGGTGCTCGGCGCCGTGCAGCCGCTGCTGGCGGCCGGCCTGGCGATCCCACTGCTCGGGGAGCGGCCCGGCGGGCGGGCACTCCTGGCAGGGTTGGCCGGAGTGTTCGGGGTCGCGCTGGTGGTCCTCAAGGCCACCGCCCGACTCGACACCATCGGCGTACTGGCCGGCCTGGCCGGGGCCGGGACGATGGCGGTCGGCACCGTACTGACGAAGCGCTGGGGTCGCCCGGAGGGCGTCGGCCCGCTGGCCATGACGGGCTGGCAGCTGACGGCGGGCGGGCTGCTGCTGCTCCCGGTCGCCCTGGCGGCCGAAGGCATGCCGCCGGCCCTGACCGGCACCAACCTGCTCGGCTACCTCTACCTCGCGGTGCCCAACACCCTGGTGGCGTACTGGCTCTGGTTCCGCGGCATCGGCAAGCTGCCCGCCTCCTCCGTCGCCTTCCTCGGCCTGCTCAGCCCGGTCTCGGCCACCGCCATCGGCTGGATCGCCCTCGGCCAAGCCCTGACACCCCTTCAGCTCCTCGGCATGGCCATCGCCCTGGGCAGCACCGCCGCCGGAGCCCTCGTCGGCACCCGGTCCCGGGCAACCGCTCAGCCGCCTGCGGCCCCAGGAGCCCGGGCAACTGCTCAGCCGCCTGCGGCCCCGGGAGCCCGGGGAACTGCTCAGCCCGCTACGGAGTCTGGGGCTCGGGGATCTGCTCAGCCCGCTACGGAGTCAGGGGCTCGGGGAACTGCTCAGCCCGCTACGGAGTCAGGGGCTCGGGGAACTGCGACGCCGGCCTCGGAAAAGGTCACGCGTGCGTAGGTGGTCAGGCACTTTCGCAGTGACCCGCACGCCAGATCTCCTCGCAGTTCCCCGAGCCCCTGACCGTAGATGCTCGGGCGCCTGCCTACGGCGCAGCCCCGACCCCTGGGTAGTAGACGGCTGAACGCCTGCCGACAGTGCGGCGTCAGTCGACCTCGGCGACCGCCTCGCTGAACTGGGCCGCGTACAGGCGCGCGTAAGCGCCCTTCGCCGCGATCAGCTCGTCGTGCGACCCCTGCTCCACGATCGAGCCGTCCTCCATCACCAGGATCACGTCCGCGTCCCGGATGGTGGAGAGCCGGTGCGCGATCACGAAGCTGGTGCGACCGCTCCGCAGCCGGGCCATCGCCCGCTGGATGAGCACCTCGGTACGGGTGTCCACCGAGGAGGTGGCCTCGTCCAGCACCAGGATGGACGGCTGCGCCAGGAACGCCCGGGCGATGGTGATCAGCTGCTTCTCGCCCGCGCTGACCCCGGTGCCCTCGTCGTCGATCCGGGTGTCGTAGCCGTCCGGCAGGGTCCGTACGAAGCGGTCCACGTGCGCCGCCCTCGCGGCCTCGACCACCGCCTCCCGCGAGGCGCCCTCGGCCCCGTACGCGATGTTCTCCGCGATGGTGCCGCCGAACAGCCAGGTGTCCTGGAGCACCATGCCGATGCCGGCCCGGAGTTCCTCCCGGGACATCGCGGCGATGTCCACGCCGTCCAGGGTGATCCGGCCGCCGGTGGTCTCGTAGAACCGCATCAGCAGGTTGACCAGGGTGGTCTTGCCCGCCCCGGTCGGGCCGACGATGGCGACGGTGTGGCCGGGCTCGACCTTCAGGGACAGGTCGTCGATCAGCGGCTTCTCCGGGTCGTACCGGAACGAGACGCTGTCGAAGGCGACCAGGCCGCGGAGCACCTCGGGCCGCTCGGGGGCGAGCGGCTCGGCCGACTGCTCCGGGGCGTCCAGGAGTTCGAAGACCCGCTCGGCCGAGGCGACGCCGGACTGCACCAGGTTGGCCATGCTGGCGACCTGGGTGAGCGGCTGGCTGAACTGCCGGGAGTACTGGATGAACGCCTGCACGTCACCGATGGACAGCGCGCCACTGGCCACCCGCAGACCGCCGACCACCGCGACCAGCACGTAGTTGAGGTTGCCGATCAGCATCATCGCGGGCTGGATGATGCCCGAGATGAACTGCGCCCGGAAGCTCGACGCGAACAGCGCCTCGTTCTCCACCCGGAAGGTCTCCGCCGCCTCGTGCTGCCGGCCGAAGACCTTGACCAGGGCGTGCCCGGTGTACATCTCCTCGATGTGCGCGTTCAGCGTGCCGGTGGTCTTCCACTGCGCGATGAACTGCGGTTGGGCCCGCTTGCCGACCCTGGTGGCGACCACCACCGAGACCGGGACGGAGATCAGCGCGATCAGCGCGAGCAGCGGGGAGATCCAGAACATCATCGCCAGCACACCGACGATGGTGAGCAGCGAGTTCACCACCTGGCCCATGGTCTGCTGCATGGACTGGCCGATGTTGTCGATGTCGTTGGTGACCCGACTGAGCACCTCGCCGCGCGGCTGCTTGTCGAAGTAGCTCAGCGGCAGCCGGGACAGCTTGGCCTCGACGTCCTCGCGCAGCCGGTACACCGCGCGGTTGATCGCGGTGGCGGCCAGCCGGCCCTGCAGGATGCCGAACAGGGCGGAGCCGACGTACAGCAGCAGGGCCCACATCAGCACGGTGCCGATCGCGCCGAAGTCCATCCCCTGGCCGGGGACGAAGTCGACCGCGCCGAGCAGGTCGGCGACGCCGCCCTGGCCGGACTGCCGCAGACCGTCGAGCACCTGGGCCTTCGACACCCCGGCCGGGGTCTGCCGGCCGACCACGCCGGCGAAGATCAGGTCGGTGGCGTTGCCGAGCACCCGGGGGCCGGTCACCGCGAGGCCGATGCTGAGCACACCGAGCGTCAGCACGCCGGTCAGCAGCGGGCGTTCGGGGCGGAGCATGCCGAGCAGGCGCTTGGAGGAGTTCTTGAAGTCGAGCGACTTCTCGGCGCCCTGGGCGCCCATGAACCGGCCGGGACCGGCAGGCCCGCGGCGGGCGGCGGCGGCCTGGGAGTCCGCCTGGGGCTTCTTCGGGGTTGTCACGCCGCCTCCTGCTCGGTGAGCTGGGAGAGCACGATCTCCCGGTATGTCGGGTTGTCGGCCATCAGCTCGTGGTGGGTGCCGCTGCCGACCACGGCGCCCTCGTCGAGCACCACGATCCGGTCGGCGTCCCGGATGGTGGAGACCCGCTGGGCCACGATCAGCACCGCCGCCTCGGCGGTCTCCCGGGACAGCGCCTTGCGGAGGCGGGCGTCGGTCGCGTAGTCGAGCGCGGAGAACGAGTCGTCGAACAGGTACACCTGCGGCCGGCTGACCAGCGCGCGGGCGATCGCCAGCCGCTGGCGCTGACCACCCGACACGTTCGAGCCGCCCTGGGCGATCGGGGCGTCCAGACCCTCGGTCAGCTGCTCGACGAAGTCCTTGGCCTGGGCCACCTCCAGCGCGTGCCAGAGCTCCTCGTCGGTGGCGTCCGGCTTGCCGTAGCGCAGGTTGCTGGCCACCGTGCCGGAGAACAGGTACGGCTTCTGCGGGACCAGGCCGACGGTGTCGGCGATCAGCACCGGGTCGAGCTCCCGGACGTTCACGCCGCCGAGCAGCACCTCGCCGCCGGTGGCGTCGAACAGCCGGGGCACCAGCCCGAGCAGGGTGGACTTGCCGCTGCCGGTGGAGCCGATCACGGCGGTGGTCTGCCCCGGCCGGGCGATCAGGTCGATGCCGCGGAGCACCGGCGCCTCGGCGCCCGGGTAGCGGAACTCGACCGCGCGCAGCTCCAGCTGACCGCGGCTCAGCAGCTCGGTGACCGGATCGGTGGGCGGCACCACGCTACTGTCGGTGGCCAGCACCTCCTGGATCCGCTCGGCGCAGACCTCGGCGCGCGGCACCATCATGAACATGAAGGTGGCCATCATGACGCTCATCAGGATCTGCATCAGGTAGGAGATGAAGGCGGTCAGCGCGCCGATCTCCATGTCGCCGGAGTCGATCCGGTGCGCACCGAACCAGATCACCGCGACGCTGGAGACGTTCACCACGAACATCACGCTGGGGAACATGAAGGAGAGCATCCGGCCGACCTTGAGCGAGACGTCGGTCAGCTCGGCGTTGGCCCCGGCGAAACGATCCTGTTCGTGACGGTCCTTCACGAAGGCCCGGATCACCCGGATACCGGTGATCTGCTCGCGGAGCACCCGGTTCACGGTGTCGATCCGGGTCTGCATGGTGCGGAACTGCGGCCGCAGCCGGCGCACCAGCGCGATCACCACGGCACCCAGCACCGGCACCACCACCAGCAGCAGGGCGGACAGCGGGACGTCCTGCTGGAGCGCCATCAGGATGCCGCCGAAGCACATGATCGGCGCCGCCACCATCAGCGTGAAGCCCATCAGCACCAGCATCTGGACCTGCTGGACGTCGTTGGTGGTGCGGGTGATCAGCGAGGGCGCGCCGAAGGAGTTCAGCTCCCGGGCGGAGAAGCTCTGCACCCGGTCGAAGACGGCGGCCCGGATGTCCCGGCCGATCGCCATCGCGGTCCGGGCGCCGTAGTAGACGGCGGCGACCGAGCAGAGCGCCTGCACCACGGTGACGCCGATCATCACCCCGCCGAGGGCCAGGATGTGACCGGTGTCGCCCTTCACCACCCCGTTGTCGATGATGTCGGCGTTCAGGGCGGGGAGGTAGAGCGCTGCGATGGTGGAGACGAGCTGGAGCAGCACCAGCAGGGTGATGGGTCGGGAGTACGGGCCCAGGTGGGCCCGCAGGAGTTTGATCAGCACCGTGACACTTTCGTTGTCGGCCGGGGGAGTCGCACCCCATTTTCGGGGTTCCGGCGCGCCCTGTGGGGGTTTACGGTGGCTCGACCCAGCGGTTTTGTACTGTCTTTGCACGGCGCGGAGGTCAGGGTGCCAGCTCCCTTCACCCCCTTACGGATCGGCCGCCGAGCCCCTAGGCTGCTGATTGCCAGCTTGTTACTCGCTGGTTAACCAACAGCCGGTCGGCAGGCCCCCACGCCACCGTGCTCCACACCCTCGGCCACCCGCGCCCCCCGGAGGTCCTCGTTGAGTTCCGCGCAGTCCACGATCGACCGGCGTCCGCCCTCGGTGGCCCACCTCTTCCTCAGTCGCGTCGAGGCCACCCCGAACGGTGAGGCCTACCGGTTCCCCGTCCCCGTGGACGAGCACGCGGCGGACGGCGCCCCCGGCGCCGAGCAGTGGCGCTCACTGACCTGGGCGCAGACCGCGGAGCGGGTCACGGCGGTGGCGGCCGGTCTGATGTCGCTCGGCATCGGCCCCGAGGACCGGGTCGCCCTCTCCTCGTCCACCCGGATCGACTGGATCGTCGCCGACCTCGGCAACATGTGCGCCGGTGCGGCGACCACCACGGTCTACCCGAGCACCAACGCCGAGGAGACCGCGTTCATCCTGGCGAACTCGGCCAGCCGCGCGATGTTCGCGGAGAACGCCGCCCAGCTCGCCAAGGTGGTCTCCCGCCGCGCCGAGCTGCCCGAGCTGCGCACCGTGATCCTGTTCGACGCCCCGGCGGGCGAGCTGGAGACCGGCGGTCTGGACGTCCTCACCCTGGACGAGCTGGAGCAGCGCGGCAAGGCCCACCTTGCCGAGCACCCGGACGCGGTGTCCAAGGCCGTCGAGGCACTGGACCGCGAGCAGCTGGCCACCCTGATATACACCTCGGGCACCACCGGCCGCCCCAAGGGCGTCCGCCTGGTGCACGACTGCTGGGCGTACGAGGGCGTGGCCCAGCAGGAGAGCGGTCTGCTCCGGGCGGACGACGTGCAGTTCATGTGGCTGCCGCTGTCGCACGTGTTCGGCAAGACCCTGATCTCGGGTCAGATCGCCACCGGCCACGTGATGGCGGTGGACGGCCGGGTGGACCGGATCATCCACAACCTCCCGGTGATCCGGCCGACCATGATGGCCAGTGCCCCCCGGATCTTCGAGAAGGTCTACAACGGCATCGCCGGCAAGGCCCGGGCCCAGGGCGGCGCCAAGTACAAGATCTTCCTCTGGGCCGCCAAGGTCGCCCGGGACTACGCCCGGACCACCCAGGCCAACCGGATCGCCACCGGGCAGAACACCGCCCCGCTCGGTCTGACCCTCCAGCACACGATCGCCGACAAGCTGGTCTACGCGAAGATCCGGGCGGCCTTCGGCGGCCGGATGCGCGGCGCGGTCTCCGGCAGCGCGGCGCTCGCCCCCGAGATCGGCTACTTCTTCGCCGGTGCGGGCGTGCCGGTGCTCGAGGGCTACGGCCTGACCGAGACCAGCGCGGGCTCCACGGTCAACCGCGAGGAGGACTTCCGGGTCGGCACCGTCGGGCAGCCGCTGCCCGGCACCGAGGTCCGGATCGCCGAGGACGGCGAGATCCTGCTCAAGGGCCCCGGCGTGATGCGCGGCTACCACAACCTGCCCGAGCAGACCGAGGAGGTGCTGGAGGCCGACGGCTGGTTCCACACCGGTGACATCGGCGAGCTGGACGGCGGCTTCCTGCGGATCACCGACCGCAAGAAGGACATGTTCAAGACCTCGGGCGGCAAGTACGTCGCGCCCAGCGAGGTGGAGGGCAAGTTCAAGGCGGTCTGCCCGTTCGTCAGCAACATCCTGGTGATCGGCAACGGCCGGAACTTCTGCACCGCGCTGATCGGCCTGGACGAAGCGGTGATCATGCCGTGGGCCGCCGAGCACGGTCTGGCGGGCAGGTCGTACGCCGAGGTGGTGGCCTCCCCGGAGGTGAACCAGCTGATCGACGGCTTCGTGCAGCGCCTCAACGGCGAGCTGCAGCGCTGGCAGACCATCAAGAAGTTCAGCCTGCTCCCGCGCGACCTGGACATCGAGCACGGCGAGCTGACCCCGAGCCTGAAGATCAAGCGCCCGGTGGTCGAGCGGACCTACGCCGACGCGGTCACCGAGATGTACGCGGGCACCGTCGAGGCGTGATCGCCTGACCCTCCGGTCCGGTACGGTCCGCCCGGGCCGTACCGGACAATGGGTGCATGCCCTCCGCACTCCCCGACGGTGAACCGCTGCCGTCCGACGGTTCGCTGCCCGCCTCCGCCCTCGACGGGCTGGGCGGGCGGCCGTTCGGTTTCTACCTGCACGTGCCGTACTGCGCCAGCCGCTGCGGCTACTGCGACTTCAACACCTACACCGCGACCGAACTGCGCTCCTCCGGCGCGGTGGCCTCGCAGGAGACCTACGCCGACAACCTGGTGGCCGAGATCCGGCTGGCCCGCCGGGTGCTCGGGGACGTCGACCTGCCGGTCGAGACGGTCTTCCTCGGTGGTGGAACCCCGACCCTGCTGCCCGCCGCCGACCTGGTGAAGGCGCTGGCCGCGATCCGGGACGAGTTCGGCCTGGCCCCGGGCGCCGAGGTGTCCACCGAGGCCAACCCGGAGTCGGTCGACCCGGCCTACCTGGCCGAGCTGCGCGCGGGCGGCTTCAACCGGCTCTCGTTCGGGATGCAGAGCGCCAAGCCGCACGTGCTGCAGCTGCTGGACCGGCACCACACCCCCGGCCGCCCGGAGGCGTGCGTCGCCGAGGCCCGTGCGGAGGGGTTCGAGCACGTCAACCTCGACCTGATCTACGGCACCCCCGGGGAGTCCGACGACGACTGGCGGGCCTCGCTGGACGCCGCGATCGGCGCCGGGCCCGACCACGTCTCGGCCTACTCGCTGATCGTCGAGGACGGCACCAAGCTGGCCGCCCGGGTCAAGCGCGGCGAACTGCCGATGATCGACGACGACGTGCACGCCGACCGGTACCTGATCGCCGAGCAGGCGCTCTCCGCCGCCGGCTTCTCCTGGTACGAGGTCTCCAACTGGGCCACCTCCGAGGCCGGCCGCTGCCGCCACAACGAGCTCTACTGGACCGGCGCCGACTGGTGGGGCGCGGGCCCCGGCGCCCACAGCCACGTCGGCGGCGTCCGCTGGTGGAACGCCAAGCACCCCGCCGCCTACGCCCAGGCGCTGGCCGAGCAGCGCACCCCGGGCCAGGGCCGGGAGGTCCTCCCCGAGGAGGACCGCCGGGTCGAGCGGATCCTGCTGGAGCTCCGCCTGCGCGAGGGCTGCCCGCTGGACCTGCTGGCCGCCGACGGCCTGGCCGCCGCCGAACGGGCCCTGGCCGACGGCCTGCTGGACGCCGACGCGTACGCCGACGGCCGGGCCGCCCTCACCCTGCGCGGGCGGCTGCTGGCGGACGGGGTCGTTCGCGACCTGGTGGACTGACGGCGGTTCACCCTTGAGTGGCTGACCGGCAGCGCGGGTTTCTCGGTACCTTGGTGACAGCCGTCCGAGGGAGCCAGTGATGACAGCCGTGGATGACCGGGTCATACGGATCTTCGAGAACCTGGAGGTTCCGGAGGGATTCAAAGCTGAGCTCATCAGGGGCGAAATCGTGATGATGGCCGGGCCGGACATGGTGCACAACCTGATCGTGGCCGCGATCCAGCACCAGATCCCCTACGCGGCGTGGCGGGCACTGCAGACGCAGGACCTCACCATCCCGGGAGACCGGAGCGAGCCGCAGCCGGATCTGGTGGTCTTCGAACGGGGAGCCGTGGAGGAGTCGGGGCGTCTGCTGCCCGCCCCTGCGGTGAAGCTGGCCGTCGAGGTGGTTTTCAAGACCAGCGTGGACCGGGACTACCGGACCAAGCGCAGGATGTACGCCGAAGGCGCCATCCAGGCCTACCTCATCGTCGACCCGATCGAGAGCGTCTGCACGCTGCTCACCGAACCGAGCGACGACGGCGCCCTCTCACGGCTGCCGGACTACCGGAGCGAGCGGACCAGCCGGTTCGGGGACCCGATTCCGATCGACGTGCTCGGGCTGACCCTGGATACCGCGGACTTCCAGGGCTACGCCGCCTGATCCGTGACGAAGTCGATCAACTCCTCGACCCGGCCCAGCAGGGCCGGGTCGAGGTCGCGGTAGGAGTTCACCGAGGCGAGGATGCGCTTCCAGGCGGCGGGGGTGTCCTCGGGCCAGCCGAGGCGGCGGCAGACGCCGAGCTTCCACTCCTCGCCGCGCGGGACGTCCGGCCAGCCGGGGATGCCGACGCTGCCCGGCTTCACGGCCGCCCAGACGTCGATGTAGGGGTGACCGACGATCAGCACCTCGGCGCCGGTGACCTGCTGGGCGATCCGGTGCTCCTTGGTGCCGGGCAGCAGGTGGTCGACCAGCACGCCCAGCCGGCGGCCGGGGCCCGGGCCGAACTCGGCGACGATGGCCGGCAGGTCGTCGATGCCCTCCAGGTACTCCACCACCACGCCCTCGATCCGCAGGTCGTCGCCCCAGACCCGTTCGACCAGCTCGGCGTCGTGCCGCCCCTCGACGTAGATCCGGGACTCGCGGGCCACCCGGGCCCGGGCGCCGGGCACCGCGACCGACCCGGAGGCGGTCACCTTCGGCCGGGCCGGAGCGGCGGCCGCCACCGGCCGGACCAGGGTGACGACCCGACCCTCCAGCAGGAAGCCGCGCGGCACCAGCGGGAACACCCGGTGCTTGCCGAACCGGTCCTCCAGCGTGACGGTGAACCCCTCTGCCGTCCGCTCGCAGCGCACCACCGCCCCGCAGAACCCGGTGGCCGCCTCCTCCACCACCAGATCCCGCTCGGCCGCCACCTCGGGGGCGGGCTGCTGCCGCTTCCACGGCGGGGTGAGGTCCGGGCCGTACTCCCTGCTGCGCATGGCACCGATCCTACGAGAGCTGACCCGCCGTCACCCGGACCGGGGGAGACGGGTCGCCGGCCTGCCGGCCGACCCGGGACGGCCCTGTGAAAGAGTGCGGGCGACTTCGGATTCGTTGGGGGAACCAGTGCGTGCACGTCCTGCGGTGATGGCTGCCGCCGCTCTGGCGGTCCTGGCCGTCCCGGCCTGCTCGTCCGCCGCCCGCCCGGCGGAGGCGACCGCGTCCGCCCGGGTGCCGCTGCGGGCCGGTCTGCTGACCCAGGAGCGGCTGCCGCCCGGCTTCGAGCTGCTGACGGCCGAGATCGACTCGACGACCACCGGCGCCCCGCACCGCCCCGCCTCCACCGTCCCGATCGCCGAGATGCCGTGCTCCGAACTCGGCGTCGACTCCTTCATGACGGCCCACGCCCCGCCGGCCGAGGACGTGGCGGTGGGCCTGCAGCAGGAACCGGCCGACGGTGCCGGGGACGGGTGGTTCGGGCAGGAGGTGCTCGACCGCTACCCGTCCGGCCGGGCCGCCGAGGTGATGGTCGCCATCCGCGGTGCCGCGCAGCGCTGTGCCTCCTACACCCGCACGCTCGGGGACGGCACCCCGGTCCAGGACGTGGTGTCGACGGCGGGGGCCGCGGTGCCGGCCGACGACATCCTGGTGCTCCGCATCGTCTCGGCCCACCCGGGCCAGGACGACCCGTTCGTCACCGAGACCGGCTTCGCGCGGATCGGTGACGTGATCCTGACGGTGCAGCAGGTGGTCGCCCAGAATCCGTCCGCCGGTGTGCGGGCCGTCCTGGTCCCGGCGGTCGAGGCCTACCGCGCGGCCGGCTGATCCCTACAGTCCCGGCGCGCCCCAGACCGGGAACCAGCGGGTGAGGTCCTGCTCCACCCGCAGGTCGTTCCCGAGCATCGCCTTGACCTGGAGCTCCAGCGGATTGTCGCGTTTCTCACCCGGCAGCGGGGCGAACGGGTAGAAGGTGCCGCGCTTGTACAGGTAGACCAGGCCGAGCGGGCGGTCGGCCGCGTTGCGGAAGCCGACGATGGAGCAGAGCAGCTGGGGGCCGAAGCCGTTCGCCTCCAGCTCGCTGTTGACCGCGTGCAGGTCGTTGACCAGGTCGGGCAGCTCCTCGGGGGTGTGCCGGGCGAGCAGCCAGGAGTAGCCGTACGAGTCCTGCGAGACCTCGACCGGGACGCCGCCGCGTTCGGTGTCGGCGTCCAGCAGGGCGCGGATCTGTCCTGCCACCTCGGTGAAGGCGGCGCCCTCGACGGCGGCGAAGCAGACCGAGCCGAAGCCGGTGGGGCGGAAGCCGGCGGCGGCCTCCAGGGTGAGGGCCGCGGAGGGCACCCCGAAGAGCTGGTCGAGGTCGGGCCGGACCGGCTTGCTGCGGCCGAACAGGGCGTTCAGGAATCCCATCGGGTCGGTGCCTCCTCAGCGGCCGAGCTCGGCGGAGATCCGGCCGAGCTGCTCCAGCCGCCGCTCCAGCGACGGGTGGGTGGACATCAGTTGGCTCGCGGCCTCCCGGGCGCTCAGCGCCGGGGCGAAGTAGAAGGCGTTGTACGGCTGCGCCCGGCGCAGGTCCTCGCTCGGGATGGCGGCGATCTGGCCGGTCACCTTGGTCAGCGCCGAGGCCAGCGCGCTGGGCCGCCCGGTGAGCTGGGCGGCGGCCCGGTCGGCAGCCAGCTCGCGGTAGCGGGACAGCAGCCGGGTGAGCAGGAAGCTCGCCGCGTAGACCACCATGCTGACCAGCGGGACCAGGATCATCGCCAGCGCGGCGTTGCTGTCGTTGCTGCGGCCGCGCCCGTTCATCAGGCCGCCGTACAGCGCGATCCGGGTGATCACCCCGGCCAGCACGCCGAGGAAGCCGGCGATGGTCATCACCGCCACGTCCCGGTGCGCCACGTGCGAGAGCTCGTGCGCGAGCACGCCCTCCAGCTCCTCCGGCTCCAGCCGCCGGAGCAGTCCGGTGGTGACGCAGACCACGGCGCGCTCGGGGTTGCGGCCGGTGGCGAAGGCGTTCGGCATGTCGGTGTCGGTCACCGCGACCCGGGGCTTGGGCATGTCGGCCAGCGCGCACAACCGGTCGATGGTGCCGTGCAGTTGCGGGTACTCCTCGGGCGTCACCTCGCGGGCGCCCATCGCCCGCTGGGTGATCCGGTCGCTGAACCAGAACTGGGCCACGAACAGTCCGCCGGAGATCAGCACGATCAGCGGCCAGGCCCCCCGGAGCAGCACTATCAGCAGCCCGGTGAAGCCGACGTAGAGCAGTCCGATCAGGAACATCGTGGTGACCATCCGACCGGTCAGCCCGCGGTCGGGTGCGAAGCGGGAGTGCTGACCTGACGACATGGCTGCTCCTTATGTCCGGATCTGTCGCTTTCGATGCTGCCACTTGCCGGGAGCATTCGACGGGCGGCGCGGGTGGGACAGGGAGAAGGATCACCAGGCGGTGCCGTTCCTGCCGCCGGGGTCGGGCCTTACACTGGCAGGTACTGTCCTGGCACTCTGCCCAGCTGAGTGCCAGGGGACGGGTCAGGTCGGGACGGAAGCGAAGACGGAGGTGCGTGGCCATGTACAGCGAGCGGCCGTTGGACGACCGCAAGCTCGCGGTGCTGCGCGCGATCGTCCAGGACTACGTCGGCACCGAGGAGCCGGTCGGCTCCAAGGCCCTGGTGGAGCGGCACAACCTCGGCGTCTCCCCGGCCACCGTGCGCAACGACATGGCGGCCCTGGAGGAGGACGGCTACATCCACCAGCCGCACACCAGCGCCGGCCGGATCCCCACCGACAAGGGGTACCGGCTGTTCGTGGACCGGCTGGCCGAGGTCAAGCCGATGACCGCCCCCGAGCGCCGGGCGATCCGGCACTTCCTGGACGGCGCGGTGGACCTGGACGACACGGTGGCCCGTACGGTCCGGCTGCTCGCGCAGCTGACCCGGCAGGTCGCGGTGGTCCAGTACCCCTCGCTGTCCCGCTCGACGGTGCGTCACGTCGAGCTGGTGGCACTGGCCCCGGCCAAGGTGATGCTGGTCCTGATCACCAACACCGGCCGGGTCGAGCAGCGGATGGTCGACTGCCCCGGGGCGGTCGGCGAGACGGTGCTGGCCGACTTGCGGGCCAAGCTCAACACCGAGGCGGTCGGCCGGCCGCTGCCCGAGGTGCCCGGTCTGCTGGAGGACCTGCCGGCGGCTTTCGAGCCCGCCGACCGGCCCACCGTCAGCACCGTGCTGGCCACCCTCTTCGAGACGCTGGCCGAGCAGAACGAGGAGCGGATCATGCTGGCCGGTACGGCCAACCTGACCCGCTTCGGCCACGACTTCCCGCTCACCATCCAGCCGGTGCTGGAGGCCCTGGAGGAGCAGGTCGTCCTGCTCCGTCTCCTGGGTGAGACGGCGGACGCGGGGATGACGGTCCGGATCGGCCACGAGAACGCCTACGAGGGGCTCAATTCCACCTCCGTGGTCTCGGTCGGCTACGGTTCGGGCGATCAGAGTGTCGCGAAGCTGGGCGTGATCGGACCGACCCGGATGGACTACCCGGGCACAATGGGGGCGGTGCGAGCGGTGGCACGGTACGTGGGTCAGATCCTGGCCGAGTCCTAACAGAGCACTGTCAGACCAGTCGCAGCACTTCTAGAGGCGGAACAAGCGGAGCATTTGGTGGCCACGGACTACTACGCGGTACTCGGCGTCCGACGGGATGCGGGGCAGGACGAGATCAAGAAGGCGTTCCGGCGCCTTGCCCGCGAACTGCACCCGGACGTCAACCCGGACCCCAAGACGCAGGAGCGGTTCAAGGAGATCAACGCCGCTTACGAGGTGCTCTCGGACCCGGCCAAGCGCCAGGTCTACGACCTCGGTGGCGACCCGCTGTCGCCCAACGGCGGCGGTGCGGGCGGCTTCGGCGCGGGCGCGGCGGGCTTCGGCTTCTCCGACATCATGGACGCGTTCTTCGGCGCGGCCTCCGGCCAGCGCGGGCCGCGCTCGCGCACCCGGCGCGGCCAGGACGCGATGATCCGGCTGGAGATCACCCTGGAGGAGGCCGCGTTCGGCACCACCAAGGAACTCCAGGTGGACACCGCCGTCACCTGCACCACCTGCTCCGGCGAGGGCGCGGCCCCCGGCACCTCGGCGCAGACCTGTGACATGTGTCGCGGCAAGGGCGAGGTCTCCCAGGTCACCCGGTCCTTCCTGGGCCAGGTCATGACCTCGCGGCCGTGCCCGCAGTGCCAGGGCTTCGGCACCGTGGTCCCGACCCCGTGCCCCGAGTGCGCGGGCGACGGCCGGGTCCGGGCCCGCCGCACCCTGACGGTGAAGATCCCGGCCGGTGTCGACAACGGCACCCGGATCCAGCTCGCGGGCGAGGGCGAGGTCGGCCCCGGCGGCGGCCCCGCCGGCGACCTGTACGTCGAGATCGCCGAGACCAGCCACCCGACCTTCCAGCGGCGCGGGGACGACCTGCACTGCACGGTCACCATCCCGATGACGGCCGCCTCGCTCGGCACCCAGGTGCCGCTGCAGACCCTGGACGGTCTGGAGGAGGTCGACATCCGGCCCGGCACCCAGTCCGGCCAGTCGATCCCGCTGCACGGCCGGGGCATCACGCACCTGCGCGGCGGCGGCCGGGGCGACCTGATAGTGCATGTCGAGGTGCAGACCCCCACCAAGCTCGACCCCGAGCAGGAGGACCTGCTCCGCCGCCTCGCGGTGCTGCGCGGTGAGGAGCGGCCTTCGGGGACGTTCGCACCGGGCCAGCAGGGTCTGTTCTCCCGGCTGAAGGACGCGTTCAACGGCCGCTGAGCCGGATCCAGGTACCAGGCTTCGAGGTAAGGCACGCGCATGACCGCCCCCGTGTTCGTCGTGGACACCGACCGTCTCGCCGGGATCGCCCCCGGCGGGGTGGTCCGGCTGGACGGCCCCGAGGGGCGGCATGCCGCCGCCGTGAAGCGCCTGGAGCCCGGGGAGGCGCTCACCCTCGCCGACGGCCTCGGCCTCGGCGTCGAGGGCACCGTGGCGGCCGTGCACGGCAAGGACGCGCTGGACGTCACCGTGCTGGGCGTCCGTCAGGAGCCCGCGCCCACCCCCCGGATCGTGGTGGTCCAGGCCCTGCCGAAGGGCGACCGCGGCGAGCTCGCGGTGGAGACCATGACCGAGGTCGGGGTCGACGTGGTGATCCCCTGGGCCGCCTCCCGCTGCATCACCCAGTGGAAGGGCGACCGGGGCGCCAAGGCCCTCGCCAAGTGGCGGGCCACCGCCCGGGAGGCGGGCAAGCAGTCCCGCCGGCTGCGGTTCCCCGAGGTCCGCGAGCCGATGACGACGCGTCAGCTGGCCCCGCTGCTGGCCTCGGCGGCATTCGCCGCCGTCCTGCACGAGGAGGGCTCCGCCCCGCTCGCCACCGCCGTGCTCCCCGCGAGCGGTGACCTGGTCCTGATCGTCGGCCCCGAGGGCGGCGTCTCCCCGGACGAACTCGCCACCTTCGCCGAAGCCGGCGCCGCCCCGTACCGGCTCGGCCCCTCCGTCCTCCGCACCTCCACAGCGGGCGTGGCGGCAGGCGCCCTCCTCCTCGGCCGCACCGGCCGCTGGACCTGACCTTCCGCAGGCGCTCAGCCCGCTACGGAGTCAGGGGCTCGGGGCTGTGCTGATGTGGGCGCCGCCGACTTTTTGGCAGGTGGTCAGCCCGCTACGGAGTCAGGGGCTCGGGGAACTGCGACGCCGGCCTCGGAAAAGGTCACCGTTGCGTGGGTGGTCAGGCACTTTCGCAGTGACCCGAGCGCCAGATCTCCTCGCAGTTCCCCGAGCCCCTGGGTAGTCGACCGCTGAGCGCCTGCCTACGGCGCAGCCCCCGGGCCCCTGGGTAGTGCAAGTGGACGCCCTGCCTACGGCGCAGCCCCCGGGCCCCTGGGTGGTGCAAGTGGACGCCCTGCCAGTGGCGCAGCCCCCGGGCCCCTGGGTGGTCGACCGCCGAGCGTCTGCCGAAGGTGCAGCCCCGAGCCCTGGGATAGTGCAACTAACCCGTGTGCGGAAGTGCCCGGGCTGCATAGAGTGACGCAGTGACGACCTCTGCGAGCGCGTATCTGCGCCATCCCCACCTGCACGGCGACCTGGTGACCTTCGTCGCCGAGGACGACATCTGGCTCGCGCCGCTGGGCGGTGGTCGGGCCTGGCGGCTGACCGCCGATCAGGTGCCGGTCGGGCACCCCAGGTTCGCGCCGGACGGCCGGCACGTCGCCTGGACCTCGACCCGGGACGGTGCGCCGGAGATCCACGTCGCGCCCACCGACGGTGGGCAGGCCCGCCGGCTGACGTACTGGGGTGCGCCGCGCACCCGGCTGCGGGGCTGGACCAAGGACGGCCGCCCGGTCGCGGTGTCCAGCGCCGGACAGGCGACCCCGCGCCGCAGCTGGGCGTTCGCGATCCCGCTGGACGGCGGCGAGCCGACCAGGCTGCCGTACGGACCGATCGGCGGCCTGGCGCAGGAGCCGGACGGCGACCGGACCCTGCTGCTGGCCCCGCTGACCACCGAGCCCGCGTACTGGAAGCGCTACCGGGGCGGCACGGCGGGCAAGTTGTGGATCGGTGAGCACGAGTTCGAACGGGTGCACGCCGGGCTGGACGGCAACATCGACTCGCCGCTCTGGGTCGGTGGCCGGATCGCCTTCCTCTCCGACCACGAGGGCGTCGGGCAGCTGTACTCCAGCCTGCCGGACGGCACCGACCTGCGGCGGCACAGCGACGGCGAGTTCTACGCCAGGAACGCCACCACCGACGGCACCCGGATCGTCTGGCACAGCGCGGGTGACCTGTGGATCCTGGACGACCTGGCGGACGCCGAGCCGCGTCGCCTGGAGATCCTGCTCGCGGGCCCCCGGACGGGCCGTCAGCCCCGGCCGACCTCGGCCACCGGGCAGTTGGAGACCGTCTCTCCGGACCGGACCGGCCGGGCCAGCGCGGTGGTGGTGCGCGGCAGCGTGCACTGGCTGACCCACAAGGAGGGCCCGGCCCGGGTGCTGGCCGAGACCCCCGGGGTCCGGCACCGGCTGGCCCGGATCGTGCCGGGGCAGGACGGCGAGCAGGGCGTGGTGTGGATCACCGACGCCGAGGGCGACGACGCGGTGGAGTACGCCCCCGCCGTGCTCGGCGCCGAGCGGCAGCGGTTCGCGGCCGGGCAGCTCGGCCGGGTGCTCGGCCTGGCCGTCTCGCCGGACGGCGGGACGCTGGCGCTGGCCTCGCACGACGGCCGGGTGCTGCTGCTCTCGCTGGCCGACGGCACCCTGCACCAGCTGGCCAGGAGCGGCCACGGTGAGGTCACCGGACTGGCCTTCTCGCCGGACTCGCGGCGGCTGGCCTGGTCCCAGCCGACCCTGGGCGCGGAGTCGCTGCGCCAGATCGTGCTGGCCGACCTGACGGACCGTACGGTCGCCGAGGCCACCCCGCAGCGCTTCATCGACTACTCGCCGGTCTTCACGGCGGACGGCAGGCACCTGGCCTTCCTGTCGGTGCGCAACTTCGACCCGGTCTACGACGCGCACGTCTTCGACCTGTCCTTCCCGACCGGTGCCCGGCCGTTCCTGATCACGCTGGCCGCCGACACCCCGTCACCGTTCGGCCCGCAGCGGGCCGGCCGCTCGCTCACCGGCGAGGACGAGGAGCCGAAGAAGAAGGACGAGGAGGCGGCGGAGGAGCCCACCGTCCCCGAGACCCGGGTGGACCTGGACGGGATCGCCGACCGGATCATCCCGTTCCCGGTCGAGGGCGGGCAGTTCGGCAGCCTGCGGGCGGCCAAGGACGGCGTGCTGTGGACCAGGCACCCGCTGCTCGGCATGCTCGGCGACAACGCCGCCTCACTGGAGGACGAGCACCCGCGCCCGGCGCTGGAGCGCTTCGACTTCAAGAAGCTCAAGGCCGAGCAGCTGGTCGAGGCGCTGGACGACTTCCGGGTCAGCGGCGACGGCAGCCGGATCGCGGTCCTCGACGAGGGCGGTCTGCGGATCCTCCCGGCCGACCACAAGGCCGGTGACGACGACGACCTGACGGTCGATCTGGAGCGGATCAGGGCCACCGTGGACCCGGCGGCCGAGTGGCGGCAGATGTTCGACGAGAACGGCCGCCTGATGCGGGACAACTTCTGGCGGGCCGACCTCGGCGGCTTCGACTGGGCCGGCGCGCTGGCCAGGTACCGGCCGCTGGTCGAGCGGGCCGGCACCCATGACGACCTGGTGGACGTGCTCTGGGAGACGGTCGGCGAGCTGGGCACCTCGCACGCGTACGTGATGCCGCCCGGGCGGGGCACCGAGGCGGCCCGTCGGCAGGGCCTGCTCGGCGCCGACCTGGTGCGGGACGGCGAGGTCTGGCGGGTGGCCCGGGTGCTGCCCGGCGAGTCCTCCGACCCGCGGGCCCGCTCGCCGCTGGCCGCGCCCGGTGCGGCGGTCCGGGCCGGGGACGCGGTGCTGGCCGTGAACGGCCGCCCGGTGGACCCGGTGACCGGCCCCGCGCCGCTGCTCGCGGGCACCGCCGGCCAGCCGGTCGAGCTGACCGTGGCGGCCAAGGACGGCGCGGAGCGCCACCCGGTGGTGGTGCCGCTGGCCGACGAGGAGGCGCTGCGCTACCACGACTGGGTGGCCGGACGCCGGGCCGCCGTCCGGGAGCTGTCGGCCGGCCGGCTCGGCTACCTGCACATCCCCGACATGCAGAGCGTCGGCTGGGCCCAGCTGCACCGGGACCTGCGGGTCGAGATGGCCAAGGAGGGCGTCCTGGTCGACCTCCGGGAGAACCGCGGCGGCCACACCTCGCAGCTGATCATCGAGAAGCTCAGCCGGAAGATCGTCGGCTGGGACCTCGGCCGCGACCTGGACGGCGCCGCCCCGTACCCGGCGGACGCCCCGCGCGGCCCGGTGGTCGCGCTGGCCGACGAGTTCGCGGGCTCGGACGGCGACATCGTGAACGCCGCCATCCAGGCCCTGAAGATCGGCCCGGTGGTCGGCACCCGGACCTGGGGCGGTGTGGTCGGCATCGACGGCAAGTACAGCCTGGTCGACGGCACCGGTGTCACCCAGCCCAAGTACGCCTTCTGGCTGGAGGGTTACGACTGGGGCGTGGAGAACCACGGCATCGACCCGGACGTCGAGGTGGTGATCGCCCCGCACCAGTGGGCCAACGGCGAGGACCCGCAGCTCGCCGAGGGCGTCCGGATCGCGCTGGCCGCGCTGGCCGGGACCCCGGCCCGGACCGGCCCGGAGCTGTAGCGCCGCCAGGAGGCGGCCGGGAACGTACCGCGTGCCGGTACGTGACCGGCCGCCTCCGTTAGGCTGCGGCAGGTAGTGACGATCACCGTGAAGGAGACCGAGATGGCCGGCGAGCCGCAGTCCGACTGCCTGTTCTGCAAGATCGTGGCGGGCGAGATCCCCGCGACGGTGGTCCGGAAGAGCGAGCACACGCTGGCCTTCCGGGACATCCACCCGCAGGCGCCGACCCACGTCCTGGTGATCCCGCACGCCCACTACCCGAACGCCGCCGCGCTGGCCGCCGCCGAGCCGGCGATCGCGGGCGAACTGCTCGCCGAGGCGGGCGAGGTGGCCCGCGAGGAGGGGCTGACCGACTACCGGTTGATCTTCAACACCGGGGCCGGTGCGGGCCAGACCGTCTTCCACGCGCACGTCCACCTGCTCGGCGGGAAGACGCTGCACGAGGGCCTGGTCTGATCCGGTGTCACAGCGCGAACTCGTCGTCCTCGGCACCGCCAGCCAGGTGCCCACCCGGCACCGGAACCACAACGGCTACCTGCTCCGCTGGGACGGCGAGGGCCTGCTCTTCGATCCCGGCGAGGGGACGCAGCGTCAGATGCTGCACGCCGGGGTCTCGGCCACCCAGCTGACCCGGATCGCGGTCACCCACTTCCACGGCGACCACTCGCTGGGCCTGGCGGGGGTGATCCAGCGGATCAACCTGGACCGGGTGCCGCACCCGGTGGACGCCTACTACCCGGCCAGTGGCCAGGTCTTCTTCGACCGGCTCCGGCAGGCCACCGCCTTCCACGAGACGGCCGAGCTGCGCCCGCACCCGATCGGGGCGCCCGGTCCGCTGGCCGCGCCGGGCGCCCCGTTCGAGCTGTCGGCGGTCCGGCTCTCGCACCCGGTGGACTCCTTCGGCTACCGCCTCACCGAGCCCGACTCGACCCGGCTGCTGCCCGCGCGGCTGGCCGAGTTCGGGCTGCGCGGCCCGGACGTCGGGAAGCTGCAGCGGGACGGCCGGATCGAGCTGGCCGGACGGACCGTCACGCTGGCCGAGGTGAGCGAGGTCCGCCGGGGCCAGAAGTTCGCCTTCGTGATGGACACCCGGCTCTGCCCCGGCGTCGGCGAACTGGCCGAGGGCGCCGACCTGCTGGTGATCGAGGCGACCTTCCTGGAGTCCGAGGCGCAGCTCGCCGAGGACCACGGCCACCTGACCGCGGGGCAGGCGGCCCGGGCCGCCGCCGAGGCGGGGGTGCGCACGCTGGTGCTGACCCACTTCTCGCAGCGCTACCCGGACCTGACCGGCCACCTGGCCGAGGCCCGGAAGTACTTCGACGGCGAGCTGGTGGTGGCCGAGGACCTGGCCCGGGTCCCGGTGCCGGGGCGGCTCTGAGTGAAAAGCACTCGCGTCCGGAGCACAACTCCCGGACCATCGAACTCCGTCGCCCCGGCGGCGGGCCGCGCCACCGCAACGGTCCACGGTGCGGCGTACCCTGGTGACCCCGGAGAGACCGAGCGGCACCCGAGACGGATGGGATGAGGCAGGCCACAGTGCCGACCCATGACTGAGACACCGCAGACCCGTACCAATGGACAGCCGCGTCCCGACGGGGACGCCGCCACCGCCAGGTTCACCATCCCGGCGAAGCACCCGATGGTCACCCTGCTCGGTGCGACCGACTCTCTGCTCCGGGTGATCGAGGAGGGGTTCCCGACCGCCGACATCCACGTCCGCGGCAACGACGTGACCGCCTCCGGCTCCCGGGCCGAGGTGGCCCTGATCCAGCAGCTTTTCAACGAGATGATGCTGGTGCTGCGCACCGGCCAACCCCTGACGGAGGACGCCGTGGAGCGCTCCATCGCGATGCTCAGGAGCGCCGCCGACAACCCGGACGACCCGGCACCCTCCGAGGTCTTCACCGCGAACATCCTGTCCAACCGGGGCCGGACCATCCGCCCCAAGACCCTCAACCAGCAGCGCTACGTCGACGCGATCGACAAGCACACGATCGTCTTCGGCCTCGGCCCCGCCGGTACCGGCAAGACCTACCTGGCGATGGCCAAGGCGGTCCAGGCCCTGCAGGCCAAGGAGGTCAACCGGATCATCCTGACCCGGCCGGCCGTCGAGGCGGGGGAGCGGCTGGGCTTCCTGCCCGGCACCCTCTACGAGAAGATCGACCCGTACCTGCGTCCGCTCTACGACGCGCTGCACGACATGATGGACCCGGACTCGATCCCCCGGCTGATGGCCGCGGGCACCATCGAGGTCGCCCCGCTCGCGTACATGCGCGGCCGGACCCTGAACGACGCCTTCATCATCCTGGACGAGGCGCAGAACACCTCGCCCGAGCAGATGAAGATGTTCCTCACCCGGCTGGGCTTCAACTCCCGCGTCGTGGTGACCGGTGACACCAGCCAGATCGACCTCCCGAACGGCACCCGCTCGGGGCTCAAGGTGGTCCAGGAGATCCTGACGGACGTCCCGGACATCAACTTCTCCGTGCTCACCAGCACCGACGTGGTCCGGCACAAGCTGGTCGGCCGGATCGTCGACGCCTACGAGCGCTGGGACGCCCTGCAGGAGACCGACGCACCTGCCGCACCCCGCAAGCCCGTTCAGCGGAAGGGCGCCCGTGCCCCCCGCCAGTCCCATCGCACCGAAAGCTGAGTACCGACCCCGACATGTCGATCGACATCGCGAACGAGTCCGACTGGGAGGTTGACGAGGAGTCAATCCTCGACGTCGCCCGCTACGCCCTCGACCAGATGCGGATCCACCCGCAGGCGGAGCTCTCCGTCATCCTGGTGGACAGCGCCCAGATGGAAGAACTGCACATCCAGTGGATGGACCTGCCCGGTCCGACCGACGTGATGTCCTTCCCGATGGACGAGCTGCGTCCGGGCAAGGAGGGCGAGGAGCTGCCGCAGGGTCTGCTCGGCGACATCGTGCTCTGCCCCGAGGTGGCCAAGAAGCAGGGCGAGGAAGCCCCCTCCCAGCACTCCGTGGACGACGAGCTCCAGCTGCTCACCGTCCACGGGGTGCTGCACGTCCTCGGGTACGACCACGAGGAGCCGGAGGAGAAGGAGGTCATGTTCGGCCTCCAGAAGCGGATCCTGGACGACTGGCGGGCCGGCCGCGGGCTCTCGGGGATCTCCCCGGCGCCGACCACCCACTGAGGCCCGGCCGTCTGTGAGTGGTGACAGTACGAGCTTCCTGATCGGAGCTCTCCTGCTGGTCGGCTTCGGCTGGCTGGCCGCCTGTGCCGAGGCCGGCATCTCCCGGATCTCCCGGTTCCGCGCCGAGGAGGCCGTCCGGGCCGGGCGGCGCGGGGCCGACCGGCTGCTGACCCTGGCGTCCGACCCGATCCGCTACCTCAACCTGGCCACCCTGATCCGGGTGGCCTGCGAGATGGCCGCGGCCGTCCTGGTCACCGTGGTCTGCGTGCGCACCCTGCACCAGACCTGGGAGGCCGTGCTGCTGGCGATCGGGGTGATGGTGCTGGTCTCGTTCGTCGCGGTCGGCGTCTCGCCCCGCACCATCGGCCGCCAGCACCCGCTGACCACGGTGACCGCCGCCTCCTTCGTGCTGCTGCCGCTGGCCCGGGTGCTCGGCCCGATCCCGCGGCTGCTGATCCTGCTCGGCAACGCGCTCACCCCCGGCAAGGGGTACCGCGAGGGTCCGTTCGCCTCCGAGGCCGAGCTGCGCGCGCTGGTCGACCTGGCGGAGAAGGACGACCTGATCGAGGACGAGGAGCGCCGGATGGTGCACTCGGTCTTCGAACTCGGCGACACCATCGTCCGCGAGGTGATGGTGCCGCGCACCGACCTGGTGCTGATCGAGCGTCACAAGACGGTCCGTCAGGCGCTCACCCTGGCGCTGCGCTCCGGCTTCTCGCGGATCCCGGTGGTCGGTGACAACGAGGACGACGTGGTGGGCATCGTCTACCTCAAGGACCTGGTCCGGCGCACCCACATCAACCGGGACGCCGAATCCGAGCCGGTCTCCTCGGTGCTCCGCCCGGCGGTCTTCATCCCGGACTCGAAGCCGGCCGCCGACCTGCTGCGCGAGATGCAGCAGATGCGCTCGCACGTGGCGATCGTGATCGACGAGTACGGCGGCACCGCCGGCCTGGTCACCATCGAGGACATCCTGGAGGAGATCGTCGGCGAGATCACCGACGAGTACGACCGGGAGCTCCCGCCGGTCGAGGACCTCGGCGACGGCTCGTACCGGATCACCGCCCGGCTGCTGGTGGAGGACCTCGGCGACCTGTTCGGCCTCCAGCTGGAGGACGAGGACGTGGAGACCGTGGGCGGTCTGCTCGCCAAGCACCTCGGCCGGGTGCCGATCCCCGGCTCCTCCTGCGACCTGCCGGTGCACGAGGACGCGCACACCGACCTGCTCGCGATCCGGCTCACCGCCGAGAGCGCGGCCGGCCGGCGGAACCGGATCGGCACCGTGCTGGTGGCCCCGGTCCGGGCCGGCTCGGCGCCGGAGGACGGTGACGGGCCCGAGGAGTAGCGTCGGTTCCAGGGGGACCGCGCCGCCTGGAGGCCGCGATGCCGAAGCTCAGGGACGAACTGCCGGTGGACCACCGGCTGGCCCGGGTCTACCGTTTCGGTGCCGGTCTCGGCGGGGTGTTCCTGCTGGTCTTCGGCATTCTCGGCCTGCTCGGCCGCCCGGGCTTCCTGGACACCCAGGGGGACCGGGTGGCCGGGATGAGCAGCAACGGCCTGCTCGGTCTGCTGTCGGTGCTGGTCGGCCTGGTCCTGATGGCCGGCGCGGTGATCGGCGGGAACACCGCCTCCTGGATCAACATGGTGGTCGGCACGGTCTTCGTGCTGGCCGGGTTCGTCGGGCTGGCGATCATCTCGACCGACGCCAACTTCCTCGCCTTCGGCCTGAGCAACGTGATCTTCAGCTTCGGCTTCGGGCTGGTGGTCGCCACCTTCGGCATGTACGGCCGGGTCAGCCGCCACCTCCCGCACGACAACCCGTACTGGCGCGAGCGGCACACCCGCTACGCGGCCGGCCTGCGCGGCCCGGCGGGGCCGCCGGTGGTGCTCAGGCACTGAGACCGACCGGCACATGGGGGGCGGGTGCAGGAGCGCCCGCCCCCCATGTGCCGGTCGGTCCAGGACCGGGCGGGCTCGGGACGGCCGGGGCGGGCGCCTATGCTCGGCGCATGAGTGAGCTGACCGAGCTGGACCCCGAGGACAAGAAGATCATCACGCTGGCCCGCTCGGCCCGCGCCCGGAACGGCGTGGCCGAGGGCGCGGCGGTCCGGGACGAGACCGGACGGACCTACGTGGCGGGCACCGTGGCGCTGCCCTCGCTGGAGCTGAGCGCGCTGCGCACCGCCGTCGCGATGGCCGTGGCCAGCGGTGCCAAGGGCCTGGAGGCGGCCGCCGTGGTGACGGAGGCACTGACGCCCACCGAGGCCGACCTGGCCGCCGTACGGGACCTCGGCGGCCCCGGGGCCCCGGTGCACCTGGCCGGCCCGGACGGGACCCTGCGGCACAGCTTCTGAGCTGCCGTCCCCCGTCGGGCTCGGCGGTCGATAATCTGACCGGCATGGGTGCGCTCGCGTTCTTCGCCGGGATTCTGCTGAGCCTGATGGGGTTGGGACGGTGGAAGGAGACCGGATCGCCGTACTGGTTGATCGGCTCCCTGGTGCTGTTCCTGCTGGTCCTGCTGGGCTCGTTGACCGGCCGGAAGGGCAGGTGACCGTTCCCACTCGGTGGATCAGGGAGAATGGTCGGCATGACTGCCCCTTCCTCCCCGTACCGCTCCGGGTTCGCGTGCTTCGTCGGCCGTCCCAACGCCGGCAAGTCGACCCTGACCAACGCTCTGGTCGGGACGAAGGTCGCGATCACCTCGGACCGTCCGCAGACCACCCGCCACACCGTCCGCGGCATCGTGCACCGGCCCGACTCGCAGCTCGTCCTCGTCGACACCCCCGGTCTGCACAAGCCGCGCACGCTGCTCGGTGAGCGCCTCAACGACCTGGTCCGCTCCACCTGGGCCGAGGTCGACGTGATCGGCTTCTGCCTCCCCGCCGACCAGAAGCTCGGCCCCGGCGACAAGTTCATCGCCAAGGAGCTCGCCGAGGTCAGGAAGACGCCCAAGGTCGCCATCGTCACCAAGACCGACCTGGTCGACTCCAAGAAGCTGGCCGAACAGCTCATCGCCGTCCAGCAGATGGGCCAGGAGCTCGGCATCGAGTGGGCCGAGATCATCCCGGTCTCCGCGGTCGGCGACCAGCAGGTCCAGCTGGTCGGTGACCTGATCACCAAGCTGCTCCCCGAGGGCCAGCCGCTCTACCCCGACGGCGACCTGACCGACGAGCCGGAGCTGGTGATGGTCGCCGAGCTGATCCGGGAGGCCGCCCTGGAGGGCGTCCGGGACGAGCTGCCGCACTCGCTGGCGGTCGTGGTCGAGGAGATGATCCCCCGCGAGGGCCGTCCGGCGGACCGCCCGCTGCTCGACATCCACGCCAACGTCTACATCGAGCGGCAGAGCCAGAAGGCGATCGTCATCGGCGCCAAGGGCGCCCGCCTGAAGTACGTCGGCACGACGGCCCGAAAGCACATCGAGGCCCTGCTCGGGACGCCGGTCTTCCTCGACCTCCACGTGAAGGTCGCCAAGGACTGGCAGCGCGACCCCAAGCAGCTGCGCAAGCTGGGCTTCTGAGCCCGCATCGGCAGCTGCTCGGCCGGCTACGGTTCAGGGGTTCGGGGGCTGTGCTGCAGGCAGGCGCTCGGGGTCTACGGTCCAGGGGCTCGGGGCTCTGCTGACGTGCGGCTCCGCCGCGTGGGCGAGGAGATCTGGCGCTCGGGTCACTGCGAAAGTGCCTGACCACCTACGCAACGATCACCCGGCAAGGGCTGGCGTCGCCCGCGCGGCGGAGCCGCACATCAGCAGGGCCCCGAGCCCCTGACTCTTCCGAACCACCTGCAAGAAGTCGGTGTCGTCCGCGTGGCGGAGCCGCACGACAGCAGAGCCCCGAGGTGGGCCGCAGTGCCCCGGGTCTGACGGATCGTCAGATTCGTACGTATGGTGTGTGATCCGTGTGGGCGGCTCGCACTGTTCGTTAAGCCGTCCCGTGTCCGGCGTTCATCCAGCCGCACCTGAGCCGCGTTTCTGAGCCGAGACAGTCACTTCCGGCCAAGCAGCGCTGCGGAAGGGCGAGCACCGGCATGGGACATCCCAGATTTCTGATCGTCAACAGACCGGTCCGGCCCGACCTCGGGGCGGGCGGGACGGTCTGGCGACTGCTCGGTGCCAACAACCGGCACCTGGGGCAGAGTCAGGAGATCTTCCGGGACGCCGCCTCCTGCCGGGTGGCGATCGAGGAGTTCCAGCACCGGGTGGACCAGGGCCGGACCACCATCTGCTCCATGGAGCAGGGTCAACTGTGGCTCTGGCGCCTTGAGTTGGACGGTCGGACGGTGGCCCACTCGGCCCGCGGCTACCGGCGGCAGCGCGAGTGCCAGTACAACCTCGCCCGTTTTCTGGCAGGTGCACGGAGTGCGGCCGACACCGCCCGTGGAGGTGTCGGATGAGTGTCGACACCACACCGCCGGTGACCGACGCCCCGAGGGTGCTGACGGTCAACCCCGGTCTGCCGGACCGGATCTTCCTGGCCTGGGCCAAGGCCAGTGGCGCGTTCGTGCTGGTGGTGATGCTCGGGGTGGGCGGCTACCTGGCGGTCCGGGCCACCGACGCGCTCTCGGTCGCCGGGCTCTCCTTCCTCACCACCGAGACCTGGAACCCGGACGGCGGCCGCGGCCAGTTCGGCATCGCGGCGGTGCTGATCGGCACGGTGCTGATCGGCGGGATCGCGGTGGTGCTGGCGGTGCCGCTGGCGCTGGCCAGTGCGCTCTACATCAGCGAGTACGCGCCCAGGCAGCTGCGTCGGACGCTGGTCAGCATGGTCGACCTGATGGCCGCGGTGCCCAGCGTGGTCTACGGCGTCTGGGGCTTCAAGCTGCTGCAGTACCAGCTCACCGGCGTGGCCAGGTGGCTCTCCGACTACTTCGGGTGGATCCCGCTGTTCCGGGTGAACGGGGCCGACCCGACCGACCCGCTGACGCCGCCGCTGGTCTACACGGCGTCCAGCCTGATGGCCGGCATCGTGGTGGGCTTCATGATCACGCCGATCATGTGCTCGATCATGCGCGAGGTGTTCGACCAGGCGCCGGCCGGCGAGCGCGAGGGCGCGTACGCCCTCGGCTCCACCCGCTGGGGCATGATCCGCTCGGTGGTGCTGCCGTTCGGCCGGGGCGGGATCATCGGCGGCACCATGCTCGGCCTCGGCCGCGCGCTGGGCGAGACCATCACGGTCTACCTGATCCTGTCGATGAACTTCGACATCCAGCCGCACGTGCTGCAGAGCGGCGGCAGCGCGGTCGCGCCGCTGATCGCGCTGCGCTACGGCGACTCGACCGACTTCTCCGTCTCCGCGCTGATGGCGGCCGGACTCGCCCTGTTCGTGCTGACCCTCACGGTCAACTTCGCCGCGGCCGCCGTGGTCGCCCGCAGCCGCTCGGGGGCCAGCTCATGACCACCACCGCTCCGCCCCGGACCACCGTGGTCACCCGCCCGGCCACGCCCGCCCCGCAGCGCCGCCGCCGGATCAACGCCCGCCGCGCCTCCGACCACTACGCGTTCTGGGGCAGCCTGGCCGGCGCGGTGGCGACCTCCGCGCTGCTGTTCCAGCGGCTCACCCCGTTCAGCGGCGGGATCGGCTTCGTGGTCTGCACCTGGCTCTGCTTCCTCGGCCTGTACGCGCTGCTGGTCTCCCGGGACGAGAGCAAGCTGACGGTCCGGGACCGGTTCGCCTCGGCCGTGGTGCACAGTCTGGCCGCGATGCTGCTCGGGGTGCTGATCTGGGTGCTGTGCTACGTCTTCAGCAAGGGCTGGTCCGCCCTCGCGCACACCAACTTCTTCCTCCAGGACCTGTCCGACGCCGGGCCGACCGACCCGCTGGACCAGGGCGGCGCCCTGCACGCGGTGGTCGGCACCCTGACCCAGATCGCCATCTCACTGAGCATCACCATCCCGGTCGGGATCAGCTGCGCGGTCTTCCTGAGTGAGGTGCCCGGCCGGTTCAGCCGGCTGGTGCGCACCCTGGTCGAGGCGATGACGGCGCTGCCGTCGATCCTGGCGGGCCTGTTCATCTACGCGGTGATGGTGCTCACCCTGGGGCTGCCCCGGTCGGGCCTGGCCGCCGGGGTGGCGCTCTCGGTGATGATGCTGCCGATCCTGATCCGGGCCGCCGACGTGGTGCTCCGGCTGGTGCCCGCCTCGCTCAAGGAGGCGTCCTACGCGCTCGGCGCCGGGCGCTGGCGGACGGTCTGGACGGTGACCCTGCCGAGCGCCAGGTCCGGGCTGGCCACCGCGGTGATCCTGGGCGCCGCCCGGGGGATCGGCGAGACCTCGCCGGTGCTGCTCTGCTCCGGCTACACCAAGAACCTCAACCTGGACCCGACCCGCGACCCGCAGACCTCGCTGCCGCTGATGGCCTTCACCCTGATCAAGTTCCCGTCCGAGCTCCAGGCCGCCCGGGCGTTCGGCGCGGCGGCGCTGCTGCTCGGCCTGGTGCTGCTGCTCTTCGTGGTCGCCCGGACCCTCGGTGGCCGGGGCCCGGGTGAGCTGAGCCGACGTCAGCGCGACCACCGGACCCGGCAGTCCGCGGCCGACCTGGCCCGGATCACCAAGCCCGTCGTCCCCTCCGCCCGGAAGGCGCCCGTGATCACCCGCACCCTCACCCTGCTCACCGCGATCGCGGTGTTCGCCACCTCGTTGCTGTTCGGCGCGGCCGAACGGGCCGAGGCCGCGAACTACCTGCGGATCAGCGGCGCGGGTTCCACCTGGAGCTACAACGCGGTGGACGGCTGGATCAAGAACGTCCGGCAGTACGGCATGACCGTCGACTTCGACCCGCAGGGGTCCTCGTTCGGCCGGAACCAGTTCAAGAACGACGCCACCGACTTCGCGGTCACCGAGATCCCGTACGGACTCACCGACGGCGGCCAGTACGACGCGCCGCCGCCGTTCCCCTTGGCCTACCTGCCGATCGTCGCGGGCGGCACCTCGTTCATGTACAACCTGAAGATCAACGGCAAGCGGGTGACCAACCTGCGGCTCTCCGGCGAGGTGATCGCCAAGGTCTTCACCGGTGGCATCGGCTACTGGGACGACCCGCTGGTGAAGGCCGACAACCCGGGCCTGGAGCTGCCGCACGTCGAGGTCCACCCGGTGGTCCGCTCGGACGGCTCCGGTACCACCGCGCAGTTCACCACCTGGCTGAGCAAGCGTCAGCAGCCGATCTGGGACGACTACTGCCGCCGCACGCCGCGCAACGCGCCCTGCGGGATGACCTCGTTCTTCCCGCTGCTCAAGGGCTCCACCTGGAAGGCGCTGGGCAGCTCGATCACGGTGGCCTCCTCGGTCGCCAACGAGGGCAACAACGGCGCCATCACCTACGTCGAGTACTCCTACGCCAAGGAAGCCAAGTTCCCGGTGGTCAAGGTGCTCAACAAGGCCGGCTACTACGTCGGGCCGACCGGGCAGAACGTCGCGGTCGCGCTGGTCAACGCCCGGATCAACCCGGACCTGACCCAGCAGCTGGACGACGTCTACGACAGCCCGGCGCCGGCCGCCTACCCGCTCTCCAGCTACAGCTACATGGTGGTGCACACCACCGAGACGACGAACTTCACCGCCGCCAAGGGCACCGCGCTGAGCGCCTTCGGCTACTACTTCCTCTGCGAGGGCCAGAAGAAGGTCGGTGACAACGGGTACTCGCCGCTCACCCCGCAGTTGGTCACCTCCGGGTTCGACCAGCTGGGGAAGATCCCGGGCAGCGAGAAGAAGACCTTCGACCCGGCCGCCTGCAGCAATCCGACCTTCGGCAAGGACGGCACCAACCCCTACGTGGCGAGTGCCCCCAAGCCGGACGAGTGCGACAAGAAGGGCGCCACCTCCCAGTGCGGTGCCACCGGCACCAAGCCGGCCGGCACCGAGTCGGGCGCCGGTGCCGGCACCGGTGGCGCGGGAACCGGCGGCGCCGCCACCACCGGTGGCGGGACCGGCGGAGCGGCCGCGACGGGCGGCGCAGCGCCGGGCGGTGCGGGAGCGGCCGACGGGACGGGCGCCGGGGCGGCGGACGACCCCGCCCTCGGCGGTGCTGACGGCGGGGCCGCCGCCGGCGGCGGCGGGAACGGACAGAGCGTCAGCGCCAGCGCGATCGAGGTGGCCTCCTCGGCGGGCAGCGGACTGCGGTACTCGCTGATGGTGATCGCCGGGCTGCTGCTCGGTGCGGTCATCGTGCTGCCGCCGGTGATCGCGGGCCGGGCGGCCCGCAGACGGGAGGGGGAGCTGTGAGCCGACGGACCGTCAGCGGCGGTGCCCGACGGGCACTGCGGACCGCAGGGGTACTCGCCCTGCTGCTCGCCACCGCGGCCGGAGCGGCGCTCTCGGCCGGGCCGGGCGACGCCCCGGTCGGGGTGGCCGCCGGGAGTTCGGCGGCGCCCGAGATCCCGGTCGACCCGGTCACCGGTGCGCCGGTGGGGATCGACCCCTCGACCACCCGGCCCGCGGCGGCCGGCTCGGTCCGGGCCGGGGCACCGGCCACCACCCCCGCCCCGACCGTCGGCACGACCGCCACCGGTACCTCCGGCGGCACCGACGCGGACCCGAAGCCGGTCACGGTCAAGGGCACCGGCGAGTTCGCCGGCCTGGAGGTGACCGTCCCGCAGACCGACCACCTGGTGAACCAGGTGGTCGAGATCACCTGGAAGGGCGGCAGGCAGACCACGCCGAGCCCCCGCTCGTTCGGGCGCAACTTCCTCCAGTTCATGCAGTGCTGGGGCGACGACGAGGCCGGACCTGACCGGGAGCAGTGCCAGTACGGGGCGACCAAGGGGGACTCCCGGATCGCGGCCGGTGACTTCGTGTCCCAGCGGCAGCTCAACTTCGGCCCCGCGCTGGTCGACCCGATCGAGCCGATCAAGCAGTCCAAGCCGAGCGAGAACGTCTACGTCCCGTTCCGCTCCGCCACCGGCGCGCCCCCGGAGACCGGCGGCACCAGCTCGTTCTACAACGCGCAGACCACCAACGAGGTCCCGTTCGCACCGACCAGGGCGGACGGCACCGGGCAGCTCTTCTTCGAGATGCAGAGCGGCATGGAGGCTCCCGGCCTGGGCTGCGGGCAGCCGGTGGCCGCGACGCCCGACGCGCCGCTGCACCGGTGCTGGCTGGTGATCGTGCCGCGCGGCGAACTGGATGTGGACGGCAAGGTGCCGACCAGCGGTGGCGGCAAGCTCCAGTCCACCCCGCTGTCCAGCACCAACTGGGCCAAGCGCCTGGTGGTCCCGCTCGGCTTCGAACGGGTCGGCCTGTCCTGCCCGATCGGCAGCGCCGAACGGCCCACCGACGGCAACGAGTTGATGTCCGAGGCGATGCAGCGCTGGCAGCCGGTGCTGTGCCGGCAGGCGGGCGGCATCTTCAACTTCTCCCAGGGCAGCGACGACACGGCCAGGGAGCGACTGCAGGGCGGCAACCCCGGGCTGGACTTCCTCGGCTACCCGCTGGCGGTCGAGGAGCAGACGCCCGGCCGGACCCCGGTCTACGCACCGATCGCGCTGTCCGGCCTCACCATCGCCTTCGACATCGAGAACCAGTCCTCGATCCGGGCCCCGGAGGACGTCCGCAAGCAGGAGGGGCAGCGGATGCCGGACATGAGCCTGACGCCCCGTCTGGTCGCCAAGCTGGTCACCCAGAGCTACCGGTACGCGGTCAACCCGGGCGACCAGGACGTGCCGGCCGACAACCCGCTGGACCTGCTCAGCGACCCGGAGTTCCTGGAGCTGAACCCGCAGTTCAAGTACTTCTTCGGCGCCCGGGTGCCGGACCTGATGCTGCCGCTGGGGTCGAGCGACGCCGCCCAGCAGCTCTGGAAGTGGCTGCTCGGTGACCCGGAGGCGAAGGCCTTCCTGGCCGGCGAGGTCCACCCGAAGTGGAAGGACCGGGTCAACCAGGCCTTCATCAGGCTGGAGACCGCCTACCCGCGCTCGAACTACCCCAAGCAGGACGACTACTGCCAGGAGTTCGACAAGTCCGAGGGCCGCCCGGACTGGTGCAACTCGGAGTCGCACCCCTACCTCTCCTCGATGGGCGACGCCGCCCGGTTCGCCGCCCGTGGCGACACCACCGGCAAGTCGGTCTGGAGCGCGGACAGCGTTCCGCCCGCGATGAAGAAGGACCCGCCGCAGCCGCAGGGCCTGCGCTCGCTGATGGCGCTGGCCACCACCGCCCAGGCCGCGCGGTACGGGCTGAGCACCGCCAGACTCCGCAACGGTGCGGGCGAGTTCGTCGCCCCGACCGAGGCCGCGCTGCTCGCCATGGCGAACGCGGCGACGCCGGCCGACCCGGCCCGGATCGCGGTCATCCCGCCCGGCCTGCCGGTGGCCGGCGGGTACCCGCTGACCGTCACCACCTTCGCCGCCACCGTCCCGTCCGCCCTCGACGCGAGCAGCGGCAAGGCGTACGCCGGGCTGCTCCGCTACGCGGCCGACACCGGCCAGGTGCACGGCGTCGCCCTCGGCCAACTGCCGGACGGGTACGTGTCGTTGCCGGAGAAGATGCGCGTCCAGCTCCGGCGGGCGGCCGACCTGGTGCAGCAGGGCGCGGGCGTGCCCGAGCCGGATCTCAGCCCGACCCCGACGCCGCGGGACGTCCCGCCGGCCACCGAGGCCGCCGTGGCCCCGGCCGGGGCCGGTGCGGTCCAGCACCAGCCGCCGGTCGACACCGCGCCCACCGCCCCGCCCGCCCCCGGCCCGGCACCCGCGCACACCGCCGTGGTGCTCACGCCCAAGCCGGTCGTCCCGGTGGCCAGGACGGCGGAGACCGACGTGGGTTCGGCCAGGTACCTGCTGCTCGGCGTGCTGATCGCCGGTCTGCTGGCCGGTGCCGCCGGACTGTTCCTGCCCCGGCTGCTCCGCAGCCGGCGGCCCCGGCCCTGACGGGCCCCGAGACCACACCACCACCAGTACCACGCCAACGCATGTGCGCCACACGGCCGGAGAGTCCTCCGGCCGTGCCTGAGAGCTGCCCGAAAAGGACGAAGAACAGTGAAGAGTCTCACCAAGAGCAACCTGGCCAAGTGCGTGACCGTCGCCGCCGGCCTCGGCCTGGTGGTGGCCGGTACCGGGACCGCCCAGGCGGACCCGACCGGCGCTCCGGTCTACCGTCAGCTCGCGGGTGTCGGCTCCGACACCACCCAGGGCGTCATGAACGCGATGGCCGACGCCATCACCGGCCCCAACGGCGAGAAGCTGATCGCCTCGTACAACGCGACCGGCTCCACGACCGTCAACACCAAGGCGGCCGCCGCCTGCCAGGGGCTCAGCCGCCCGAACGGGTCCGGCGCGGGCCGGACCGCCCTGCTGAACGAGCTGAACAAGGCCAACGGCTGCCTGGACTTCTCGCGTTCCTCCAGCCTCAACGTGACCGCCAGCACCCCCGGCCTGACCTACGTCCCGTTCGCCGTGGACGCCGTGACCTACGCGGTCGGCGCGGGCAGCGTGCTGCCGCTCGACCTCAGCACGGCCGACCTGCACGCCCTCTACACCTGCGACCCCGGCTTCGTCGGCACCGCCCCGAACTGGGACATCCGCCCGCTGCTGCCGCAGAGCGGCTCCGGCACCCGCTCGTACTGGCTGACCGTGGTCGGCATCACCGAGGGCGACCTGAGCGCCAACCGCTACCCCTGTGTCACCGACACCAAGGGCGGCAAGAAGATCGAGGAGCACGACGGCCGGGTGCTCGACAGCAAGTCGCTGGTGCCGTTCTCGATCGGCCAGTACCTCGCGCAGAGCGCCAGCACCATCCCCGACATCCGTGGCGCGGCCCAGCTCGGCAACATCAACGGCGTCCCGTCGCTGCTGCTGAACACCGGTGCCGCCGCCACCCGGGACGTCTACAACGTCATCCCGACCAGCAAGGTCGGCGTCAGCCCGTGGAGCGACGTCTTCGTCGGCAAGACCTCCAAGATCTGCTCGCGCGCCGACCTGATCAAGGCGTACGGCTTCGGCACCAACGACAACTGCGGTGACACCTCTCGCACCTCCGGCAACTGACCCTCCGTCAACCCCTCGTCCCTCCCTGCCCGAAAGGCAACCCAGAACCGTGAGCATCCGCATTCCGCGCACCGTCGCGATCGGCACCGCCACCCTCCTGGCCGCCGGCAGCATCACCATGGCCGGCACCGCCGCGCACGCCGCTGAGACCGTACCGACCGTCGGCACCCTGGCCCTCAACCCGGCGTCCGGCACCGACGAGGAACTGATCAGCCTGGTCAGCTCCGCCGCCTGCCCCGGCGGCACCAACCTGCAGGGCCTGGTCTTCGGCGCGGGCTTCCCGGCGGACGGTTTCGGTGTCACCGCGAACCAGGCCCAGGCCAACTTCCCGGTCGACGCTCAGGGCCACCTGAACGTGCCGCTGAGCGACACCCTGCGCGGCTTCGCGCAGAAGAACGGCTTCTCCACGCTGGCCGGCAAGTACGAGTTCCGGCTGCGCTGCCGTGCCAAGCTCGGCGCCACCTACTTCGGTGACTTCGTCGGCGCGATCAACTTCACCACCCCCACCAGCTACACCACGGTGGACACCACGCCGGTGGCGACCGCCACCAGCACCGCGCTGACCGTCACCCCGAACGGCTCCGCCACCGTCGGCGGCGCCGTCACGCTGTCCGCCGCGGTGACCCCGGCCGCGCCCGGCACGGTCCAGTTCCTGGACGGCGCCACCCCGCTCGGCGCCCCGGTGGCCGTGACCGCCGGTCAGGCCGCCCTGACCGTCAGCACCCTGGCCCTGGGCGCGCACAACCTGTCCGCGGTCTTCACCTCGACCTCGACCGCCTTCCTGGGCTCGACCTCCTCGACGGTCGGCTACACCATCAGCCCCAAGGGTGCCGCCGCGACCAGCACCGCGCTGGCCGTCACCCCGGCCGGCTCGGCCGCCAAGAACACCCCGGTCACGCTGAGCGCCACCGTGACGCCGGCCGGCACCGCCGGTTCGGTCCAGTTCCGGGACGGCGGCACGCTGCTCGGCACCCAGTCGGCGAACGGCGCCACCGCCGAGCTGACCGTCGCCAACCTGGCGGAGGGCGACCACCTGCTGACCGCCACCTTCGTCCCGGCCGCCCCGGCCGACTTCGCGGCCTCGACCTCCCCGGTCGTGCCGTTCACCGTCACCCCGCCGGTAGTGGTCCCGAACCCGGGCGACCCGCTGCCGCCGTCGCCGGTCTTCGAGACCATCACCACCTCGGTCGCCCCCGGCGCCCTGGTGATCAGCGTGGCGGGCACCAACGTCACCCTGCCGCCGCTCACCTTGAACGGCGACAGCACCCTGTACTCGACCACCGGTGCGATCCAGACCGTCACCGTCACGGACACCCGCGCGGGTGCGCCGGGCTGGTCGGTCAGCGGCCGGGTGGACCAGTTCGCCTCGGGCGCCAACCAGATCAACGCGCAGAACCTCGGCTGGGCCCCGAACCTGGTCGCCAAGGGGGACGGTCTCAAGATCAACCTCGGTGGCCAGATCGCTCCGGCGAACGCCGTCGCCGCCGCCGACAACGGTGTGTTCGGCCTGAAGTCCTCCCGGACCCTGGCCACCGCGACCGGCCTCGGCACCGCCAAGCTCGGCGCCGACCTCACCCTGCTCGCCCCGACCTCCACGCTGGCCGGGACGTACCAGGGCCTGCTCACCCTGACGGCGATCTGACGCCGGTAGTTCACCGGGACCGAGTGCGCCCTTAACCCGGCGGCAGGGCCGTCCGCGCGACACTACGTCGAACCCGTGGACGGCCCGGCCGCCGGTCTCCGACTTCCGTACCAGCAAGCGAGGATGACGCCGCCGATGCGCCGATGGTTCCTACTGCCCCTCCTGGCGGTCGCCGCTCTGGCGATGACCGGCGGGACGGCGTACGCCGACGACCCGCCGGCTGCTCCGGCCGCCCCGGCGGCGTCCGCCGCGCAGACCTTCGGCATCCAGCCCGCGACCGCCACCGAGCCGGACGCCCGGGGCACCTTCTCCTACGCGGCCACCCCCGGCGCGCTGCTCAAGGACCACGTCGCGGTCTGGAACTACGGCGAGCAGCCGCTCACCGTACGGCTCTACCCCGCCGACGCCTTCAACACCGACAGCGGCGGCTACGACGTACTGCCCGACGGCAAGCCCTCGACCCAGGCCGGGAGTTGGCTGAAGACCTCGGTCGGCTCGGTGACCCTGCCCGGCCGCAGCCGCCAGATCGTCCCGTTCACCCTGGCGGTGCCCGCCAACGCCGCGCCCGGCGACCACGCGGCCGGCATCGTGGTCGCGGTCCGGGCCGAGAGCAAGGACGCCAAGGGCAACGCGGTCACGGTCGACCAGCGGGTCGGCTCCCGCGTGAACATCCGGGTCTCCGGCGACCTGAGGGCCGAGCTCAAGGTGGAGAACGCCAAGGCGGTCTACCACCCGAGCCTGAACCCGCTGGACACCGGCCGGACCACGGTCAGCTACACCGTCCGCAACACCGGCAACGTCCGGCTCGGCGGCAAGCAGGCGGTCCGGGTCAGCAACGTGTTCGGCTCGATCGCCACCGGCAACGCCCCGGCCGACCTCCAGGAGTTGCTGCCGGGCAACGCGGTCAACTACAGCTTCGACGTCTCCGGGGTCTACCCCACGCTGTGGGGCACCGCCGGGATCACCATCGACCCGCTGCCGGTGGCCGGGGACAAGGACCCGAAGCTGGTCAGCGACGTCTCCAAGCACCGCTTCGCGCTGATCCCCTGGACCACGCTGGCCGCGCTGCTGCTGCTCGCCCTGCCGGCCGGCCGCCGGTGGCTGAACCGGCGCCGCCGGACGCCAGGGGCCCCGGCCACGCCGTCGGCGCTGCCCGTCCCGGTGGCCGCCGCAGCCGTCCTGCTGACCGCCCTGGCGTTCGGTCAACTCTTGTATGCTCCAAGGGCATTCGCCGCCGAGCCGGTTGGCACGCTGTCCTTCGACTACCCGAAGGGCCACGACGACGACGCGATCGACCTGCTCAGCTCCGGGCCCTGCCCCGATCCGGCCAACTACCTGGCGGTGCGGATCAACGGGGCCGGATTCCCGGCCGAGGGCGCCCCGCTGACCGGGACGGTGGCCGCCTCGGTCTACCGGGCCGCCCCCAACGGCGGCTTCGTCCTGCCGCTGTCCAACACCCTCAAGGTGGTGGCCACCCAGGCGGGTTCGGGACCGCTCAAGGGCGAGTACACCATCACCGCCAGCTGCCGGCACAAGGTCAAGCCCGCCTCGGTCAAGGACTTCACCGCCGTCCTCACCTTCACCGACCCGACCAACTGGACCACCGCCGCCGTGGCTCCCGCAGGCATGCTGCACCAGGCCGTCGCCGCCGAGCCGATGCCCACCCCGGCCAAGGGCGCGGCGCCCGCCGCGGCCGGGTCCGCCGCCGCCCCGGCCGCCGACTTCGGGGTGCCGCTGTACTCCTGGCTCGCCGTCACCGCCGGACTGCTGCTGCTCGGTTGGCTGACCGTGCCGTACGTCCGCCGGCTCCGGGCCCGCCGGGCGGCCGCCGAGGAGGTCGGCGAATGACCGCCGTACTGGCCGAGACCCCGGTCGGGACGGGCACCCCGCCGCCGGTGCCGCCCGGCGCGCCCGCCGCCGCTCCGGTCCGCCGACTCCGGCCGGACGGGCCCCAGTTGGCCGGAGCCGCGCTGGCCATCCTGGCCGGGCTGCTGCTCGGCCTGCTGTTCGACTTCGGCCCGCTGGGCGGGCTGCGTCACCTGCGCGACCACCAGACCGGCTACGCCGAGCTGCGGCTCACGCTGGCCCAGGGGACGGCGCCGATCGGCCAGTTGGACGCCGACGGGAAGCCGGTCCGGCCGGGCACCCCGGTGGCCCTGCTGGAGATCCCGCAGCTCGGTCTGCGCGAGGTGATCCGGGAGGGCAGCACCGGTGAGGTGCTGGCGGCCGGTCCCGGCCACCGGCGGGACACCGCGATGCCCGGCCAGGCCGGGTCCAGCGTGCTGCTCGGCCGGCAGGCCGGCTTCGGCGGTGCGTTCGGCAGCATCGGCGAGCTGCGGGCGGGGGAGACCTTCACCGTCACCACCGGCCAGGGCCGGCACACCTTCCGGGTGGTCGGCGTCCGCCGGGCGGGCGACCCGGTGCCACCGGCGGTGAAGAAGGGCGCGGGCCGGGTGGTGCTGGTCACCGCCGACGGCCCGCTGTACGCGCCGTCCGGCCTGCTGCTGGTGGACGCCGACCTGACCAGCGAGGTCCAGGAGGCGAACGCCCGGCCGCTCACCGCCGCCGCGCTGCCCGCCGCCGAGAAGGCGCTGGGCACCGAGGACGCCGCCTGGGTGCCGCTGGTGCTCTGGGGCGAGGCGCTGCTGCTGGCCGCCGTCGGGCTGGCGCTGGCCTGGTCGCGCTGGGGGCGGCACCAGAGCTGGATCGTCGGCGTGCCGGTGCTGAGCGCGCTCGGCCTGGCGGTCGCCGACCAGGTCGCCCGCCTGCTGCCCAACCTGATCTGACCGCAGCACCCCGACCGCCCGGCACTCGACCGCCCGGCACCTGATTCGTCGTCACCGAGCATCAAGAAAGGGGCCCGTACCGTGAGCCTCGACACCACGGCCGTCCTGCCGACCGTCCGGCAGAGTTCGGCGGGCACGCTGGACGCCCGCGCGGTCTCGGCCTGGTTCGGCGACCGCAAGGTCCTGGAGCAGGTCTCGCTGCTGATGCCGGCCGGCCAGGTCACCGCCCTGATCGGCCCGTCCGGCTGTGGGAAGTCCACCTTCCTGCGGATCCTCAACCGGATGCACGAGCTGATCCCGAGCGCCGCGCTGGCCGGTGAGGTGCTGTTGGACGGCGCCGACATCTACGCCCCCGAGCGGCGGCTCACCAGCGCCCGGCGGGACATCGGGATGGTCTTCCAGAAGCCGAACCCGTTCCCGGCGATGTCGATCTACGACAACGTGGTGGCCGGGCTCAAGCTCACCGGCGTACGGGCCTCGCGGGCCGAGAAGGACCACCTGGTCGAGGAGTGCCTGAGCAAGGCCGGCCTGTGGAAGGAGGTGCAGGACCGCCTCCGGCAGCCCGGCGGCGCGCTCTCCGGCGGCCAGCAGCAGCGGCTCTGCATCGCCCGCTCGCTGGCGGTCCGCCCCAAGATCCTGCTGATGGACGAGCCCTGCTCGGCCCTCGACCCGACCTCCACCCGCCGGATCGAGCAGACCATCCGCGAACTGGTCGAGGAGGTCACCATCGTGATCGTCACCCACAACATGCAGCAGGCCCAGCGGGTCTCCGACCAGTGCGCGTTCTTCCTCGCCGAGCAGGGCACCCCGGGCGGCATCGTGGAGCACGGCCCGACCGACGCGATGTTCGGCGCCCCGGCGGACCAACGCACCTCGGACTACGTGAACGGCCGCTTCGGATAGCCGGACAGGTGTGTCGCCGCAGGTGGGACGGCACGCGCATATGATCTGGCAATGCATCGTGACCAGATCGACGGCGTGCCCGTCCTGTGGGCGGAGGCGCCCGGTCCGCTCGAAGCCGTCCTGCTCTTCGGGTGCGGGGCGAGCGACGAGACCTTCCGGACGCTGGGCGTGACCCATCTCGTCGAGCACCTGGCGATGAGCACACTGCCCAGGCTGCACCACGACCACAACGCCTCGGTGGACCTGAACCTGACCCAGTTCACCGCGACCGGGCGCCCGGAGCAGGTGGTCGAGTTCCTGGCCAAGGTCTGCGAGGCGCTGGGCGCCCTCCCGCTGGACCGGATCGAGCGGGAGGCCGGGGTGCTGGCCGCCGAGAACGGCGCGGTGACCGACCCGACCACCGCCGAGCTGCTCTCCAGCCGCTTCGGCACCCAGGGCCCGGGTCTGGCCTCCTTCCCCGGCCCGGGGCCCGACCGGATCCCGGTCGAGGCGGTGCGCGACCTGGTCACCCGCTACTTCCACGCCGACAACGCGGTGCTGGTGCTGACCGGCCCGCCGCCCGCCGGGCTCCGGCTGCCGCTGCCGGCCGGTGAGCGGCCGGACCGCAGCGCCGCCCATCCGGTCCGGCAGACCGGTCCGTCCTGGCAGCAGGCCGACGTGCCGGGCCCGGGCCTTGCGCTCTCCTGCGACCTGGACGACCCGGCCCTGCACCTGGCGCTGAACCTGCTCCGGCAGCGGCTGACCGAGCTGGTCCGGCATCAGCACGGCCTCAGCTACGACGTGGGCGGCGACGTCGCGCACGCCGGACCGGCCTGGGGCGAGCGGGTGATCTGCCTGGACGCCCGGGAGGGCCAGGAGCAGCGGGTGGCCGAACTGCTCTGGCAGGAGGCGCTCCGGCTGGCCACCGAGAACGCGTCCGAGGCGGAGCTCGCCGAGGAGGTGGAGGGGGCCCGCGAGGTCTTCGAGGACCCGCGCTCGGTGGTCTACGAACTCGGCGAGGCCGCAGGGGAGTTCCTGCTCGGCGGGACCTACCGCCCGGCCGCCGACCGGCTGGACGCGATGCGCCGGGTGACCCCCGACGCGCTCCGGACGGCCTTCGCGGCCGCGCTGGAGTCCGCCCTGCTGGTCGTCCCGCTGGACACCGAGGTCGCCCTGCGGCTCCCGGACGGGGCCGAGCTGGCCCGGTACCGCTGCACCGATGCGGCCGAACTCCCGCGCGGTGGACAGGAGTTCCGTCCCTCCCTGAAGGACCGGCTGCGCTACCCGGCGGCCCGGAGGACCCGACTTGTGGTCACCGGCGACGGTCTGTGGTCCAGCCAGTCCGACGGCTCCGTGCACCACCTGCCGTTCACCGACGTGGTCGGGGTGGAACAGCGCGGCCCCGGCCGGATGGTCTTCGGCCGGGGCAACTGCTGGATGCCGGTCCTGCCCGACGTCTTCCACGGCATCGCCCCGGCGGTCCGGGCGATCGACGCGGCCGTCCCGGCGGCGCTGTGCTACCCGGCCTCGGACTTCAACTCCGAGGACTGACCGACCGGTTCGCAGGTCGGCCGGTCAGACCGCGAACCGGAGCACCTTGGCCGGGGTGACCCGGACGACCAGCCGCACCTCGTCGGGCTCGGCCAGCGGCGGGTCGGTGCCCAGGTAACGGTGCGACAGTTCGTACGGCAGCCGCCGGTCCGGATCGGGGAGCAGTTCGGCGGTGCCGCGCAGCTCGACCGAGGAGTAGGGGTTGGCGAGGTCGTAGACCGAGACGCTGACCCGGGGGTCGCGGGCCAGGTTGCGGGCCTTCCGCCGGCCCGCGGTGGTGGAGAGCAGGACGGTGTCGCCCTCGCGCTTCAGCCACATCACCGAGGACTGCGGGCCGCCGTCCGGGTTCAGGGTGGTGACGGTGGCGAAGTTCTCGGCATCCAGCAGGGCGCGGACCTCGGGGTCGAGCGTCGGGGTGCTCATCGTGGGGCTCCTTCGGGTGGGATCAGACCAGGGCGTGGACGGGGGCGGGGGCATCGGCCGCCGCCGGGGCCGGGCGGCGGAGCAGCACGGCGACCAGCACGAAGGCCAGCACCAGCAGGCCGGTGCCGATCCCGAAGGCGAGCCGGAAGCCGTCGGTCAGTGCGGCCGGGGCTGACGCACCGTCGGCCAGCAGGCTGTCGGCGCGGCTGCCCGCCAGGGTGGCCAGCACGGCCACGCCGAGGGCGCCACCGACCTGTTGGGTGGTGTTGAAGAGACCGGAGCTGACCCCCGCGTCCTCGGGGCTCGCGTCGGCCATGGCGAGCGAGGTGAGAGCCGAGATGGCCAGCCCGAAGCCGCCCGCGAGCAGCATGGTGGGGAGCAGGTGGACCGGGTAGGAGGCGTCCACCGGGAGCCTGGTCAGCAGGCCGATGGCGGCCACCAGCAGGGCCAACCCGCCGAGCAGCACGGCGCGTTCGCCGAACCGGGCGTTCAGCCGGGCGGACAGCAGGAGCGAGACGGTGCCGATCACGAGCGCGGCCGGGAGCATCGCGAACCCGGTCGCGGCGGCGCCGTAGCCGAGCACGTTCTGCAGGTAGAGCGCGATCAGCACCTGGAAGCCGAACAGCGCGGAGACCATCAGGACCTGCACCAGGTTGGCCCCGGCGACGGTGCGGGACCGGAGCAGCCGCAGCGGCAGCAGCGGTTCGGCGGCCTGCCGCTGGCGGAGGACGAAGCCGGTGAGCAGCAGGACGGCCAAGCCGCCGAGCAGCAGGGCGCCCCAGCCGTGGCGGTCGATCGAGACGATCGCGTAGACGCCGGTCATCAGCCCGGCGGTGACCAGGGCGGCGCCGGGCAGGTCGAGGCCCCGGAGCGAGCGGGCCGGGCCGTCGGCGGCCAGCACCCGGACGGAGAGCAGCACGGCGGCGATACCGATCGGCAGGTTGACGAAGAAGATCCAGTTCCAGCCGACCGCCTCGGTCAGCACCCCGCCGAGCACCTGCCCGATCGAGGCGCCGGCCGCGCCGACGAAGCTGAACGCGCCGATCGCCCGGCCGCGCTCGCCCGGCTCGGGGAAGAGCGTGACGATCATGCCGAGGCTGACGGCGGAGGCCATCGCCCCGCCGATGCCCTGCAGGAAGCGGGCGCCGATCAGCAGTTCCTGACTGTCCGCCACCCCGCAGAGCAGCGACGCCGCGGTGAAGATCAGCAGCCCCGCGACGAACATCCGGCGGCGGCCGAGCAGGTCACCGAGCCGCCCGGCCAGCAGGAGCAGCCCCCCGAAGGCGATCAGGTAGGCGTTGACCGTCCAGGTCAGGTCCTCCGGGGAGAAGGCCAGGTCGGCCTGGATGGCGGGCAGCGCCACCGTCACGATGCTGCCGTCCAGAATGATCATCAGCATCCCGGCGCAGAGCACCGCGAGTGCGAACCAGCGTGAGTGGACGGCCTGCTGGGTGTGCGGGGTCATGGGGTCCCTCCCGTTCGACGAGTACGGGTAGGACGCTATCAGATAGTCCCGTACGGGACTATCTTTTCTTGGATCGTCTTCTTCGGGGCTACCCCCGGGCCCGCCGGGCCCGGCGGACCGGGCGGTCGCTCTCGACCGCCGTGGCGAGGTGTCCCTCCTGGAGGGTGGTCAGGGCGCGCAGCAGGGCCGCCCCGTCCGCCCCGGGCAGGGCGTCCAGGACCTCCTGGTGCACCCGGTCGACGATCCGCACGCCCGCGGCGACCGCCTCGGCACCGTCCGGGGTGACCGAGATGATCCGGGCCCGCCGGTCGGTGCTGGACGGCCGGCGCTCGGCCAGGCCGAGGCGCTCCAGCTCGTCGACGGTGACCACCATGGTGGTCTTGTCCAGGTCGGCGATCTCGGCCAGCTGGATCTGGGTCCGCTCCTGCTCCTGGGCGTGTAGCAGGACGCAGAAGCCGCGCGGGGTGATCTCCAGCCCGCTCGCGGCGAAGGCGGCCGACATGCGGGTAGCCAGGACGTGACTGGTGTGGGCCAGGAGGCCGGAGAGGTCCAGGACGGTTCGGGTGGTCATGTCCGCAGTCTACAAAACTGTGACAGGTTCCGGATTATCCGAAAGCGGACTACTGCTCGGGGTGCAGCGGCGCGCCCTCGCGCAGCACCAGCGAGACCAGCTCGTGCTGGGAGTCCGTCAGCCGGGGATCGGCGCAGTGCACCGTCCGCCCGTCCACGGTGATCGCATAGTGGAAACCGTCCGGCACCCCGTAGGAGGGCGCGCGCAGCCCGCCCGCCACCGCCTCCCTGGCCAGCGCGTGCACGTGGGGCGCGTCGGTCCGCTCGGCGGTGTCCAGCTCGGCTCGGAGGGGGCGGCCGGCCAGGCCGCCGGTCCGGGTCACCTGGATACGCATGGTTGTCAGTGTGCTACGCACCGGTGCCGTCGCGCTGCCCGTTCCGGTGAAAATGCGGTGCGGAGTCGGAGTGGTTCCGGAGAGGGGATCTGATGGAGCGTCAGTTCGAGTCCGTCTCACAGGGTGGAATGGTGGCGAGGCTCACTGTGGGGAGGGTGGGGGCTGGGTTACGCTGGTGCACATCATGCGTTACGGGCTGCTTCTTCTTAGCTGCCGCGGCGAGGGCCTGTAGACCACTGAAGGCCGGCTCCCTCGCCGCGGGGGACCGTGCTGCGCCCGCACCGATGCGGCGCACCAGTCGGCCGAGTCGGGTGTCCATTCACCCCGACCAGCCCGCATACCGAGTTCGGAAGCCGAGAGTCTCCTCCATGACTGAGCAGTCCGCCATCGCTCGCGCGTTCAACGACCGCCTCACCCCGATCACCGCCGCGGCCACCCCGCAGAAGCCGTCCGGGATGCCGTTCCAGCGCTACGTACCCTTCGGCACCGTGGACCTGCCGGACCGGACCTGGCCGAGCAAGGTGATCACCCAGGCACCGCGCTGGCTGTCCACCGACCTGCGGGACGGCAACCAGGCGCTGATCGACCCGATGTCCCCGGCCCGCAAGCGCAAGATGTTCGACCTGCTGGTCAAGCTGGGCTACAAGGAGATCGAGGTCGGCTTCCCGTCCTCCGGCGCCACCGACTTCGAGTTCGTCCGCTCGCTGATCAACGAGGACGCGATCCCCGAGGACGTCACCATCTCGGTGCTGACCCAGGCCCGCGAGGACCTGATCGAGCGCACCGTGGAGTCCCTGGTCGGCGCCCCGCGCGCGACCGTCCACCTGTACAACGCCACCTCGCCGCTGTTCCGCCGGGTGGTCTTCAAGGGCAGCAAGGACGACATCAAGGCGATCGCCGTGGACGGCACCCGCCTGGTGATGGAGTACGCCGAGAAGATCCTGCGGGACGACACCGTCTTCGGCTACGAGTACTCGCCGGAGATCTTCATCGACACCGAGCTGGACTTCGCGCTGGACGTCTGCGAGTCGGTGATGGACGTCTGGCAGCCGGGCGAGGGCCGCGAGATCATCCTGAACCTGCCGACCACGGTCGAGCGCTCCACCCCGAACGTCTACGCCGACAAGATCGAGTGGATGTCGCGGAACCTGACCCGCCGTGAGTTCGTCGCGCTGTCCACCCACCCGCACAACGACCGGGGCACCGGCGTGGCCTCCGCCGAGCTGGCCATCATGGCCGGGGCGGACCGGGTCGAGGGGTGTCTGTTCGGGCAGGGTGAGCGAACCGGGAACCTGGACCTGGTGAACGTCGGGATGAACCTGTTCTCGCAGGGCGTCGACCCGATGATCGACTTCTCGGACATCGACGAGATCCGCCGCACCGCCGAGTACTGCAACCAGATGCCGGTGCCGGAGCGCCACCCCTACGCCGGCGACCTGGTGTACACCTCCTTCTCCGGCTCGCACCAGGACGCGATCAAGAAGGGCTTCGACGCCCTGGAGGCCGACGCCAAGGCGGCCGGCGTACCGGTCGGCAGCTACACCTGGGGCGTCCCGTACCTGCCGATCGACCCGAAGGACGTCGGCCGCTCGTACGAGGCGGTCATCCGGGTCAACAGCCAGTCCGGCAAGGGCGGCATCGCCTACGTACTGAAGAACGACCACAAGCTGGACCTGCCGCGCCGTCAGCAGATCGAGTTCTCCCGGATCATCCAGGCCAAGACCGACGCCGAGGGCGGCGAGGTCACCCCGGCCGAGATCTGGAGCGTCTTCCAGGACGAGTACCTGCCCACCCCCGCCAACCCGTGGGGACGGATCACGCTGAGCGGTTCGCGCAGCCTGACCACCGAGGACGGCCGGGACGTGCTGTCCACCGAGGCCGTGCTGGACGGGCAGCCGGTCACCCTGAACGGCACGGGCAACGGCCCGGTCTCCGCCTTCGTCAACGCGCTGGCCGGGATCGGCGTCGACGTCCGGGTGCTGGACTACGCCGAGCACGCGCTGAGCGAGGGCGGCGACGCCCAGGCCGCCGCGTACGTCGAGTGCGCGGTGGACGGCCAGGTGCTGTGGGGCGTCGGCATCGACGGCAACACCGTGCTGGCCTCGCTGAAGGCCGTGGTCAGCGCCGTCAACCGGGCGCAGCGCGCCTGACCCACCCTCAGGGGGCCGCCGCCGGCGGCCCCCTGAGGCGTTCGCGGAATGTGTTCTGCACCACATCTTTACCCGTTCGGGGTGCTGACACCCGTGCGTAACCATGGCAGCATCTATCCACCGGAACCGGGGTCGGTGGGACGATCGCGGAGTCCGGTCGCGTGACCTGCCCATTGTTGTGCAGGCCGCCTGCCATGTCTGGGGAGTGGCGCCGTGACAGGGTTGTGGGGTGTCCGTCCTCGTTGGCGGACTGATGTCCTCGGTGATTTCTTCTGTCCGGGCTGTGGTGGGGACCGCAACTACCGCCGTCAACACGGCCGGCGGTGGCTGCGGTTGCTCGGCACCCCGGTGCTGCCCGTCGGCCCGGTGACCGCCTGCGTGCAGTGCACCTCCTGCCACCGCCGCTACGGCGTCGAGACCCTCGACCAACTCACCTGCGTCCGGCTGGCCGCGATGCTGCGGGACGCCCAGTACACCGTCGCGCTCGCCGTGCTCGCCGCCGGCGGCACCGGCAGCCGCTCCGCCCGGGACGCGGCCTGCGGCGTGATCCGCGAGGCCGGGTTCGAGGACTGCGGCGAGGCCCAGGTGCTGGCCGCCCTGGCCGCGCTCTCCGGGGTCGGCGGTGAGGCCCCGATCGACCTGGCCGGGGCCGGCAGCGGGCTGACCGTCGAACTGCACGCCGCGATCGAGCCGTTGGCCCCGCACCTGGCCCAGGGCGGCCGGGAGCGACTGGTCCTCCAAGGCGCCTGGATCGCGCTGGCCGACGGACGCTACCTCCCCCAGGAGCGCGCCGCCCTGGCTGCCGTCGGCCGCTGCCTCAAGCTCCCCACCGGCCGCGTCGACGAACTACTGGAGGCCGCCACCAACGCCCCCCACTGACCCCCACCGCCTCCCCACAGGCCGGGCCCGACTCCCCCCTCCGGGCCCGCCGTGACCCGCACCCACTGGTCCCCCCACGAGACCGGGTGCGGGCCCTACGGCTGCACCCCGCCTGCAGCGGGCTCGCGGGTTGGTGGAGGGTGGCGTCCACGGCTGCGCCAGGCCGCGGGGTTGCCTGCGGCGGGCTCGGGTGGGGACCGTGGTTGCGGCTGTGTCGGGTTGCCGCCTGCGGCGGGCTCCCGGGTGGAGGGTGGCGTCCACGGCTGCGCCAGGCCGCGGGGTTGCCTGCGGCGGGCTCGGGTGGGGACGTGGTTGCGGCTGTGTCGGGTTGCCGCCTGCGGCGGGCTCCCGGGTGGAGGGTGGCGTCCACGGCTGCGCTGGGCCGCGGGGTTGCCTGCGGCGGGCTCGGGTGGGGACGTGGTTGCCGCTTGTCGGGTTGCCGCCTGCGGCGGGCTCCCGGGTGGAGGGCGGCGTCCACGGCTGCGCCCGGGCCGCGGGTTGCCTGCGGCGGGCTCGGGTGGGGACGTGGTTGCGGCTGTGTCGGGTTGCCGCCTGCGGCGGGCTCGCGGGTGGAGGGTGGCGTCCGCGGCTGCGCAGGCGGTTCGTGCTGCGTCCCAGGAGGCTTGGTTGTCGCTGGCGGCCTTCGGTGCTTCGTCCGGGCCCGCCGCAGGCGGCTCTCGTGGGGGTCGAAGCGGGGTGCGCCGCAGGTGTGGGGTGGGCTGTCGGTGGGGTGGGCGAGAATGGGGGGTATGAGTCTGTTCCGGGACGACGGCGTTGTGCTGCGTACGCAGAAGTTGGGCGAGGCCGACCGGATCATCACCCTGTTGACCCGTCAGCACGGGAAGGTGCGGGCGGTGGCGCGGGGCATTCGTAAGACGAAGTCGAAGTTCGGGGCGCGGCTGGAGCCGTTCTCGCACGTGGACGTGCAGTTCTTCAGCCGGGGGGCGGAGCTGATCGGCCGGGGCCTGCCGCTCTGTACGCAGGTGGAGACCATCGCGCCGTACGGGGGGAGCATCGTCACCGACTACGGCCGGTACACGGCCGGCACCGCGATGCTGGAGACGGCCGAGCGGTTCGCGGAGAACGAGGGCGAGCCGGCCGTCCAGCAGTACCTGCTGCTGGTCGGCGGGCTCCGGACGCTGGCGGCCGGCACGCACCAGTCGCACCTGGTGCTGGACGCGTTCCTGCTCCGCTCGCTGGCCGTGAACGGCTACGGCGCCAGCTTCACCGACTGCGCGAAGTGCGGGCTGCCCGGCCCGAACCGGTTCTTCTCGCTGCAGGCGGGCGGGGTGCTCTGCGGTGACTGCCGCGTGCCTGGCTGTGCCGTACCCTCCCCTGAGACACTGGTACTGCTCGGCGCGCTGCTGTCAGGGGACTGGCGGACGGCGGACGGATGTGAGTCCCGGTACTGGCGGGAGGGCAGCGGCCTGGTCGCGGCCTACCTGCAGTGGCACCTGGAGCGGGGTATCCGCTCGATGAGATACGTGGAGAAGTGAGCATGGCAGCGCGACGGCTCTTCGGCAGCAAGCAGCGGGAGTACCTCCCCCCGACCCCGCACCCCAGCGGCGCCAGGCCGCCGAAGCTCCCGGGCGAGCTGATCCCGGGTCACGTCGCGATCGTGATGGACGGCAACGGCCGCTGGGCCAAGGAGCGCGGGCTGCCCCGCACCGAGGGCCACAAGGTCGGCGAGTCGGTGGTGCTGGACGTGCTCAAGGGCGCGATCGAGCTGGGCGTGAAGAACGTCTCGCTGTACGCCTTCTCCACCGAGAACTGGAAGCGGTCCCCGGAGGAGGTGAAGTTCCTGATGAACTTCAACCGGGACGTGATCCGCCGCCGCCGCGACGAGATGGACGCGATGGGCGTCCGGATCCGCTGGGCCGGCCGGATGCCCAAGCTCTGGAAGAGCGTGGTGCAGGAGCTCCAGGTCGCCGAGGAGCAGACCAGGAAGAACGACGCCGTCACGCTCTACATGTGCGTCAACTACGGCGGCCGGGCCGAGATCGCGGACGCGATGGCGGCGATCGCCCGCGACGTGGCCGACGGCCGGCTGGACCCGTCGAAGGTCGGCGAGAAGACCATCGCCAAGTACCTCTACCACCCCGACATGCCGGACGTGGACCTCTTCCTGCGCCCCAGCGGCGAGCAGCGCACCTCCAACTTCCTGCTCTGGCAGAGCGCCTACGCCGAGCTGGTGTTCCAGGACGTGCTCTGGCCGGACTTCGACCGCCGCGACCTGTGGCGGGCCTGCGAGCAGTACGCGATGCGCGACCGCCGCTTCGGCGGGGCCGTTCCGAACGAGGTCGAGGTCCCGACCCAGCGCTGAACCGGCAAGCAGTGCGGGCCCGTACGCCGTCGCGTACGGGCCCGCACTGTTCGGTGTCTCAGGCCTTCTTGGTGCACTCCGCGCAGGTGCCGAAGATCTCCAGGGTGTGCGCGATGTCGCTGTAGCCGTGCTCGGCGGCGATCGCGTTGGCCCAGCGCTCGACCGCCGGGCCCTCGACCTCGACGGTGGAGCCGCAGCTGCGGCAGACCAGGTGGTGGTGGTGCCCGCTGCTGCACCGGCGGTAGACCGCCTCGCCGTCGGCGGTGCGCAGCACGTCCACCTCACCGGCGTCGGCCAGCGACTGCAGGGTGCGGTAGACCGTGGTCAGACCGACCGAGTCGCCCCGGTGCTTGAGCAGGTCGTGCAGCTCCTGCGCACTGCGGAAGTCCTCGATCTCGTCCAGGGCCGCCGAGACGGCGGCTCGCTGCCGGGTCGATCGGGCGCGCGACGGGCCTGCGGTGGTCACCGTGGGTCCTCCTGGTCGTGGGGTGGTCTGGCACCTCATTGTGCCAGCCCCCGACTGGTGACCGAATCCTCCGCGCGACCCCGTTGCTGATCGGGCAGCCGCACCTCGCAGACCTCGGGTCCGTGGTCGCTCGCGGCCCGGTGCCGGCGCCGGGCCAGCGGGGTGGCGACGGCGCTGAGCAGCGCGAAGACCACGATCGCCAGCAGCACGATGGTCGGCCCCGAGGGCAGGTCGGCCTGGTACGAACCGGCCACCCCGCCCACCGCGACCAGCACGCCGATCCCGATCGAGGCGGCCTGGGTCATCGCGAACGAACGGGTGAGCTGCTGGGCGGCCACCACCGGGACCACCATCAGCGCGCTGACCAGCAGCAGGCCGACCACCCGCATCGCCACCGTGACGGTGACCGCGGCCATCACGGCCAGCAGCAGGTTGAGGACCCGCACCGGCAGACCGGTGACCCGGGCGAACTCCTCGTCCTGGCAGATCGCGAAGAGCTGGCGGCGCAGGCCGATGGTGACCGCGATGACCACCGCGGCCAGCACCGTGATGGTGATCAGGTCGCTGGGCGCGACGGTCAGGATGGAGCCCCAGAGGTAGCTCTCCAGGCTGCCGTTGCCCGCCTGGGCGCTCATGCTGACCAGCATCTTCCCGCAGGCCATGCCGCCGTAGAAGAGCATCGCCAACGCGATGTCGCCGCGCTGGTTGCCGCGCGAGCGGACCAGCTCCATCACCACCGCGCCGAGGATGCAGACCAGCACGGCCATCCAGACCGGGCTGGTCTGGAAGAAGAAGCCGAGGCCGACGCCGGTGAGCGCGACATGGCCCATGCCGTCGCCCATCAGCGCCTGCCGGCGCTGCACCAGGTAGATCCCGACGGCGGGCGCGGTGATGCCGACCAGCACGGCGGCGATCAGCGCGCGCTGCATGAAGTCGTAGCTGAGCATCTCGTTCATGCGAGCAGTCCAGGGGTCGTCAGGTGGTCGTCCCCGTGCGGGTGGACGTGGTCGTGGCCCGGCAGCGCGTGCTGCCCGGTGTCGGGGTGCGGCGGGCCGTCGTACGCGACGCAGCCGTCGCGGAGCACCACGGTGCGGTCGATCAGCGGCTCCAGCGGCCCGAGTTCGTGCAGCACCAGCAGGACGGCGGCGCCCCGGCCGACCTCCTGCCGCAGCGTGTCGGCGAGCACCTGCTGGCTGGCCACGTCCACCCCGGCCATCGGCTCGTCCATGATGAGGAGTTCGGGGGAGCCGACCAGGGCGCGGGCGATCAGTACCCGCTGGTGCTGGCCGCCGGAGAGCCCGGCCACGCCGTCCTCGGCGCGGTCCAGCATGCCGACCTGGGCCAGCGCGCGGTCCACCGCGTCCCGGTCCTTGCGGCGGAACGGGAACAGCCCGTGCTGCGGCAGCCGCCCGGTGGAGACCACCTCGCGGACGGTGGCCGGCACCCCGCTGGCGGCGGTGGTGCGCTGCGGCACGTAGCCGATCCGGTGCCAGGCACGGAACTTGGCGAACGGGGTGCCGAACAGTTCGAGCCCGCCGCGCTCCAGCGGGACGGCGCCGATCACCGACCTCACGGTGGTGGACTTGCCGGAGCCGTTGGCCCCGAGCAGCGAGACCACCTCGCCGGGCCGGACCTCGAGGTCCACGCCGCGCAGGACGGGCCGGCCGCCGAGCGAGGCGACGGCGTCGCGGAGCCGGACGGCCGCGGGCGCGGCACCCGCCTCACGGGGGTGCCGCGCCGCGACGGGCTGCGGAGCCTTGGGGATGACAGTGCTCATGGGTATCCGATGTCCCGTCAGCCGGTGGTACCGAACGCGGCCTGGAGGTTGTGCAGGTTCTGCCGCATGACCGAGAAGTAGGTGTCCTTGGCCGGGTCCTTGACGCCCTCCAGCGGGTCCAGGACGGCGGACTTCAGACCGAGGTCCTTGGCGACCGTCTCGGCGAGCTTGGGGCTGACCAGGGTCTCGAAGAAGATCGTGCTGACGCCGTGCTGCTTGGCGGCCTGCTGCACCTCGGCCAGCTTGGCCGGAGTCGGCTCGGCCTCCGGGTCGACGCCGTTGATGGCGATCTGGTCCAGGCCGTAGGCGTCCGCCAGGTAGCCGAAGGCGGCGTGGCTGGTGACGAAGGACCTGCCCTTGGCGTCCTTCAGCCCGGCCTTGAACTCCTGGTCCAGCGCGGTCAGTTCGGCGACCGTGCGGTCGGTGTTGCGCTGGTAGTCGGCGGCGTTCGCCGGGTCGGCCTTGGCCAGCTCGGCGCCGACGCTCTTGGCGACGGCGGCGTAGCGGTTCGGGTCCAGCCAGAGGTGCGGGTCGCCCGCGGCGCCCTCGTGGTCGTGGCCGTCGCCCTCGGCGTGGTCCTCGGCCAGGTGGTGGTCGACCAGCGGGGAGGCGGCGGTGGCGTCCACCACGTGCTCGGCGCCGCTCTGCGCGACGGCCTTGTCGACGGTGGGCTGCAGGCCCTTGAGGTAGACCACGGTGTCGGCGCTCTTGACCTGGGCGACCTGCTTGGCGGTCAGCTCCAGGTCGTGCGGCTCGACGCCGGCCTTGGTGAGGCCGGTCACCCGTACGTGCTCGCCGCCGATCTGCTGGGCGAGGTACTCCATCGGATAGAACGACGCGACCACGTCCAGCTTGCCGTCACTGCCCTTGGCGCTGCTCGAACCGCCGCAGGCGGACAGGGTGAGGGCGCCGACGACGGCAGTGGCGGTCAGGGCTATCGAGGTGGTGAGGCGTCGCAACATCATGACAACCATTCTCAACTTAACTGGAAATGATTGTCAACTCGATCGACGATCGAATCAACCGATCAACGGTTCGACACACCGACCCGTCGGGGAATACTGATTTGAACCCCGCACCACCACGCCCGGTAACCTCTGGAGGTATTCGGGTGCGTGCAACCAGCCGCGCCTTGACCGTGCCGTCCTCCGGGACGTCGTACTGAAGAGAGCACTGTGGCCGCCGACAAGATCGACACGATCGTCAGCCTGAGCAAGCGCCGTGGCTTCGTCTACCCCTGCAGCGAGATCTACGGCGGCACCCGTGCCGCCTGGGACTACGGCCCGCTGGGCGTCGAGCTCAAGGAGAACATCAAGCGCCAGTGGTGGCGTTCGATGGTCACCGCTCGGGAGGACGTCGTCGGGCTCGACTCGTCGGTGATCCTGGCCCGTGAGGTCTGGGAGGCCTCGGGTCACGTCGCGACCTTCAACGACCCGCTGACCGAGTGCCTCTCCTGCCACAAGCGGTTCCGCGCGGACCACCTGGAGGAGGCGTACGAGGCCAAGCACGGCCGGGTGCCGGCCAACGGCCTGGCCGACGTCAACTGTCCGAACTGCGGCAACAAGGGCGGCTTCACCGAGCCCAAGGAGTTCTCGGGCATGCTGAAGACGCACCTCGGCGTCACCGAGGATGCGAGTGGCCTGGCCTACCTGCGCCCGGAGACCGCCCAGGGCATCTTCACCAACTTCAAGGCGGTGCAGACGACTTCGCGCAAGAAGCCGCCGTTCGGCATCGCCCAGGTCGGCAAGAGCTTCCGGAACGAGATCACCCCCGGCAACTTCATCTTCCGCACCCGCGAGTTCGAGCAGATGGAGATGGAGTTCTTCGTCAAGCCGGGCGAGGACGAGCAGTGGCACGAGTACTGGCTCCAGCAGCGCTGGGACTGGTACGTCGGCCTCGGCCTGCGGACCGAGAACATGCGCTTCTTCGAGCACCCGAAGGAGAAGCTGTCCCACTACGCCAAGCGCACGGTGGACATCGAGTACCGCTTCAACTTCGGCGGCAGCGAGTTCTCCGAGCTGGAGGGCCTGGCCAACCGGACCGACTACGACCTCACCGTCCACAGCGAGGCCAGCGGCCAGGACCTGAAGTACTTCGACCAGGAGTCCGGCGAGCGGTACTACCCGTACGTCATCGAGCCCGCAGCCGGTCTGAACCGCGCCATGCTGGCCTTCCTGATCGACGCCTACTTCGAGGACGAGGCGCCGAACGCCAAGGGCGTCATGGAGAAGCGGGTCGGCATGCGGCTCGACCCCCGGCTCGCCCCGGTCAAGGTCGCGGTGCTGCCGCTGTCGCGCAACGCCGACCTGTCGCCGAAGGCCCGTGGCCTGGCGGCCGACCTGCGCACCGCGTGGAACGTCGAGTTCGACGACGCGGGCGCGATCGGCAAGCGCTACCGCCGCCAGGACGAGATCGGCACGCCGTTCTGCGTCACGGTCGACTTCGACACCCTGGAGGACAACGCGGTCACCATCCGTGAGCGTGACACCATGGCGCAGGAGCGGGTCTCGCTCGACCAGGTGAAGTCCTACCTGGGCGCGCGCCTGATCGGCTGCTAGCAGCGTTTCGACGACGGCCCCCGACCCTGCCGGTCGGGGGCCGTCGCGCGTCTCACGGCCGGAGCGGCAGGCCGGCGCCGCGCAGCGCGGCCAGCGCGGCCCGGGACCGGCTCTCGTCCAGGGTGCCGACTGCCGCCAGCAGCGCCCGGTAGCGCGTGGGGGAGGGGGACAGCCCCGCCGCGTAGCCCGCCAGATCGGCGGGGGAGCGCAGCCGGGCCACCTGCCGGCTCAGCGCCTCGGCCAGCTGGGCGTCCAACCGGAGCGCGGTGTCGGCGAGTTCGTCGGCACGGCGGCCGGCCGCCTGGTGCAGCAGCCGGTACGCGTCCTCGGTGCGGCCGGCCGCCCGCAGGTGGTCGGCCAGCGCGGCCAGCTCGGCGGGTGGGGCCGAGCCCCACTCCCAGAGCAGCGTCAGGCTGTCGGCGGAGAGCCCGACCTGCTCCAAGGCGGCCAGCAGGGCAGGGAGTTCGGCGGCCGGATAGCCCCAGAGCGCGTGGAACAGGGCGGCCGACTCCTCGGAGAGGCCGGTCCGGCGCAGCTCGGCCAGCGTCCCGGCGGCCTGCCCGGCGGCGCCGTGCGCGACCGCCCTGGCCAGGTAGCCCGCCGCGCCGGCCGGGCCCTCGGCGCGCAGCAGTGCGATCAGCCGGGCCACGTCGGCGGGGGCCAGCACCACCGCCGCCTGTGCGGTGAGCGCGGCCGACTCCTGGGCCGAGCCACGGCCGTGCAGGGCGCCGATCCGGGCGGCCAGGGTGGCCAACTCGGCGGCGCTGCGCGGCTCGGGGACCACGGGCCGGGGCGGTGGCGGCGGCTGGGCGGCCACCGGCTCCGGCTCGGGGGCGCTCACGCCGGCGAACCGGGCGCCGCGCATCGGGGCGGCGGCGGCCGCCGGGGCGGGCTGTGGTGCGGCGCTCGCCCCGTACGCGCCGCCGAACCTGGCTCCGGTCGGGCGGCGTGCGGGCGGGACGGCGGTCTGCTCGCGCCGGTGGTCCTCCAGCGCGAGCAGACGTTCACTCAACTCCAGGTGGCGGGCGCCGAGTCCGTCCCGGAGGGTGCGGATCTGGGCCAGCTGGCGGTGCAGTTCGGGATCGGCGCTGCCCACCAGGGCTTCGGTGAGCCGCTGTTCGCGCTGTGCCGCGTACCGGCGGGCCCGGAGGAGTTCATCCAGCTCCGTCCGCAGGGCCTGGACGTCCTCCGCCGTCCCGGGGTCTCGTTCGCGCACCGTCATCGCACCGTCCTGAGTCTTCCGGCCGTCCCTGGAGGGTCATCCTGGCCGCAGAACAAGGCAGTTGTGTTACGGGGCCGAGTCCGGAGCTTTTCGGCGGTGGTCAGGCGCCGAGCAGTCGGACCACGTCCACCACCCGGTGCGAGAAGCCGGACTCGTTGTCGTACCAGCCGAAGATCTTGACGTGCCGTCCGTTGCCGCCGACGGTGGTCAACTTGGCGTCGAAGATGCACGAGTGCGGGTCGCCGACGATGTCGCTGGAGACCAGCGGGGCCTCGGCGTAGCGGAGCACCCCGGCCAGTGGGCCCTCGGCGGCCGCCTTGGCGAACAGCGCGTTCACCTCCTCGACGGTGGTCGGGCGGGCCAGGTAGGCGGTCAGGTCGGTGATCGAGCCGACCGGGACCGGGACCCGCAGCGAGGCGCCGTCCAGCTTGCCGTTGAGCTGCGGCAGCACCAGGCCGATCGCCTTGGCGGCGCCGGTCGAGGTGGGCACGATGTTGGTCGCGGCGGCCCGGGCCCGGCGCAGGTCCTTGTGCGGCCCGTCCTGGAGGTTCTGGTCCTGGGTGTAGGCGTGCACGGTGGTCATCAGGCCGTGCTCGATGCCGATCCCCTCGTCCAGCACCTTGGCCAGCGGGGCGAGGCAGTTGGTGGTGCAGGAGGCGTTCGACACGATGTGGTGCACGTCGGGGTCGTAGCGGTCGTGGTTGACGCCGTACGCCAGGGTGATGTCCTCGTTGGACGCGGGTGCCGAGATCAGCACCTTGCGGGCGCCCGCCGCCAGGTGGGCCCGGGCCTTGACCGCGTCGGTGAACACCCCGGTCGACTCGACCACCACGTCGACGCCCAACTCGCCCCACGGCAGCCGGGCCGGGTCGCGCTCGGCGAGCACCTTGATCCGGTGCCCGTTCACCACGATGCCGTCGCCGTCCACCTCGACCTCGCGCTCCAGCCGGCCCATGGTGCTGTCGTAGGACAGCAGGTGGGCCAGGGTGGCGGCGTCGGTCAGGTCGTTGACCGCCACGATCTCCAGGTCGGCGCCCTGCTGGAGGGCGGCCCGGACGAAGCCTCGGCCGATCCGGCCGAATCCGTTGATCGCTACCTTGATCGCCATGCTCGACTCCCTTGCGGATGGGATCACTTGGTGGAATGCCAGGCTTCGTCGACTGGTAACCGCTTTAAGTGGTTAGCCACAGCGTACGGGGCTGCGAGCACCGGTGCAACCGGTCTGAGGGGTTAGTTGGCTATGCTGGGGAGATGGAGTTCGTCTTTGTCGCCGGTGATCCCGCGCTCGATCTGGTCGGTACCGTGCAGCGGCGCCGCACGCTGGCCCGCGACCTGTTGCAGACGCCGGCCGACCTGGGGGCCTGGACGACCGCGGCGGGGTTGGCCGACCTGTCGGCCCCGGCGGTCGGGGAGGATCTGCACCAGGCCCGCCAACTCCGGGAGTCCGTCTACCGGTTGGGCCTGGCGGCGGTGGCCGGGGAGCCCTACCCCACGGCCGACCGCAGGCTGCTCAACCGGCTCGCCGACGGACCTGCGGTCCGGCTGGAGTTGCGGCCGGACGGCGCCCTGCGTCGGACCGGCAGCGCAGCGGCCGCCCTGGCCACGGTGGCCAGGGCGGCGCAGGAGCTGTTCGCGCTGCCGCTCGGGGCGCCGATCCGCGAGTGCGCGTCGGAGCCCTGCACCCGGCTGTACGTGGACCGGTCGCGGCGGGGGGTGCGGCGCTGGTGCGACATGTCCGCCTGCGGCAACCGGGCCAAGGTCGCAGCCTTCCGCGAGCGCCACCCGGGGTAGCCGGGGCACAGGCTGCGGCAGCCGGGGGCTCGGGGCTGTGCTGGTGTGCGGCTTCGCCGCGTGCGTGACGTCGGCCTTGTGGCGGGTGCTTCGGCCTCTACGGTCAGGGGCTCGGGGAACTGCGACGCCGGCCCCGGGGCGGGTTGAAGGTGCGGGTGTGGTCGACCCCGGGCGGGGCTGAGGTCTGCTTCAGGTGCGGGTTCGGGCGAAAGTGCCTGACCTTTCACGCGGCGATCACGCTCCGGAGGATGGCGTCGCAGTTCCCCGAGCCCCTGGGCCGTAGCCCTGAGCGCCCTGCTGAAAGGCCGGCGTCGCCCGCGCGGCGGAGCCGCATATCAGCAGAGCCCCGAGCCCCTGGTGGTGCACCACGTGCCAGGGTCGGCGTCGCCCGCGCGGCGGAGCCGCATATCAGCAGAGCCCCGAGCCCCTGGTGGTGCACCACGTGCCAGGGTCGGCGTCGCCCGCGCGGCGGAGCCGCAGATCAGCAGAGCCCCGAGCCCCTGGGCCGTAGCCCTGAGCGGCCTGCTGAAAGGTCGGCGTCGCCCGCGCGGCGGCGGCGTGGGTCAGGCCAGGCGGGAGCGGGTTTCCATCAGGGCGAAGCCGAGGAGGTTGAGGCCGCGCCAGGCGGTGGGGTGGAGGGCCTGGTCGTCGTCGGCGGCGAGGCCGATGCCCCAGACGCGGTCGAGGGGGCTGGCCTCGACCAGGACGCGGGCGGCGGTGCCCAGGAGGTAGCTGCGGAGGGCCTGGTCCTGGCCGAACTTGGCCTCGTTTCCGGCCACCACCAGGTCGAACCGGGCGGCGGCCCAGCGCTGGTCGTCGAAGCCGCGGACCAGCCGCCCGAGGTTCTTCGCCTCGGCGGGGGAACGGGCCGCCAGGATCCGTCCGAGGGTCTCGTCGTCACCGAACAGCCGGGCCTTGCCCGCCATCATCCAGTGCTCGGCGGTGGCGTACCGCACCCCGTCCACGGTGAACGCGGACGGCCACCACTGGCTCAGCGAGCCGGGCCCGACGCTGCCGTCCCGCTCCGGCCGGTGGCCCCAGAACATCAGGTACTTCGGCCGTGCGCCGGCCGCCACCAGGGCGGCGAGGTCCTCGCGGGTACGGGTGTGGGACGGGTGCGGAGCGTCGGTCATACCGCCATGCTGTCACCCTCCGCCGACGTCCGGCCCCCGGTTTTTCCGGCCGGCAGGTGCGGCCGGACCAGGTCGGCGGTCTCCGGCCCGTACGCCGTGGCCAGCCGGGCGAGGAAGTCGTCCGGCCGGTACGTGTACTCCTGGGTGCCGACCGACTCCAGGGCCAGGGTGGCCAGCAGGCAGCCGACCCGGGCCGCGACCGGCAGCGGCAGGCCCCAGACCTCGCCGGCCAGCACCCCGGCCCGGAAGGCGTCGCCGACGCCGGTGGGGTCGGCCCGGCGGAGCTCCTGCGGTGGGCGGACCTCGACCGGGGCCTCGCCCTGGCGCTCGATCAGCACGCCGTCCGGCCCGAGCGTGGTGAACCAGGTGCCGACCCGGCCGAGCAGTTCGACCCCGGTCAGCCCGGTGCGCTCCAGCAGCAGGCTGCGCTCGTACGCATTGGTGAACAGCCACCGGGCGCCGTCGACCAGGGTGCGGGCCTGATCGCCGGTCAGCCGGGCGAGCTGCTGGGACGGGTCGGCGGCGAATGGGATGCCCGCCGCCCGGCTCTCCCCGGTGCGGCGCAGCATGGCCGCCGGGTCGTCGGGCCCGATCAGCACCAGCCGGGCCGGGCCGGTGCGGGCCAGCACCTCGGGGAGGCTGATGTCGGCGGCCCGGCTCATCGCGCCCGGGTGGAACGAGGCGATCTGGTTCTGCGCCCGGTCGGTGGTGCACAGGAAGCGGGCGGTGTACTGGCCGGGCACGGTGAGCACGCCTCGGGTGTCCACGCCGTTGGCGCGCAGCCAGTCGTCGTACTCCCCGTGGTCGGCCCCGGCCGCCCCGACCAGCAGCGGCCGCAGGCCGAGCCGGCCGAGGCCGAGGGCGATGTTGGCGCCGACCCCGCCGCGCCGGATCTCCAGTCCGTCCACCAGGAAGGAGAGCGAGACCTTGGTCAGCTGGTCCGGCAGCAGCTGGTCGGAGATCAGCCCGGGGAAGGTCATCAGGTGGTCGGTGGCGATCGAGCCGCTGATCACGATCTGCCCGTCGGCGGTGTGGCTCATTCGGTGCTCCCTCGATGGTGGGCGGGCTACCAGCCGTGCCGGTGGCTGCCGGTGCGCAGCCGGGAGACCAACTCCCGGCGCAGTTCCCGGTCCTGGTCGGTCTCCACGGCCAGGTCGAGCTGGACGATGTCCACCCCGGCCGAGTGCAGCGCGCCGATCCGGTCGGCGACGGTGGCCGGTGAGCCGACGTAGGCGGTGGCGAACGAGCGGCGGACGTACGCGGCCACCTGCTCGGCCGCCATCCGGTCGCCGGTCCGCTGGTCCGGCACCCGGCCGCGCTCGCGGTCGCGGTCCAGCGCGACCGCCTCGGCGAATCGGGGCCCGTCCGGCCCCGAGGTGAGCCGCAGGGCGTCCCGGCGCAGTTCCTGGACCCGGCGCCGGGCGGCCTCGTCGCTGTCGGCCAGCACCAGGGTGAGGTGCCGCCAGATCCGCAGGCTCCGGCCGAACCCGGCTGCGACGGACCGGACTTCGGCGATCCGGCGTCGGGTGTCCGGCAGCGGGAGCGGCGGCACGGCGTACACCTCGGCGTGCCGGGCGGCCAGTTCGACCCCCGCCGGGGAAGAGCCGCCGAACGAGATCAGCTCACCCCCGGGCTCGGGCCGCAGCCCGGCCAACGCACCCTGGACCTGGTAGAACTCGCCCTTGTGGTCGAACTCCTGATCGGCCGCCAGGGACCGCCGCAGCAGCCCGAGGTACTCGTCGGCCCGGCGGTAGCGGTCCTGCTTCCCCAGGGTGTCACCGTCCCTGGCCACGTCCAGGTCGCTGGAGCCGACGATCACGTGCGCCGCCACCCGGCCGCCGGAGAGCCGGTCCAGGGTGGCCAGTTGACGGGCCGCGACGGTCGGGGCGGTGGTGCCGACCCGGTGGGCGACGGCGATCCGCAGCCGGCTGGTGGCGGCCAGCGCCCAGCTCGCCACCAGCCACGGGTCCGGCCAGGAACTCGACTGCACCACCAGGGCGCTGTCGAGCCCGTCCTCCTCGTTCTCCCGGGCGGTCCTGACCACGTGCCCGGGATCGGCGGTGCGATCCCGGGGGTCGGGGGCGAACCGGAGTGCCTGCCGCTCCCGAGGAGTCCGGCCGGTGACCGGTGCGGCCCGTACGCCGCCGCGCAGTTCGAGTTCCATCACGGCTCCTCAGCCCGCCGCCGGGCCGAGCCGGGCCAGGGTGTCCAGCAGCCGGGCCCGGCTGACGAACACCTCGGGCGGCAGCGACACGTACAGCTGGATGGTGGTGACACCCGGGCGGTGGTACTGCATGATCCGTTCCCGGCACTCCTCGGGGGAGCCGGAGATGAACAGGCCGTCCACCACCTCGTCGGGCAGGGCGTCCTGCGAGCCCTCCGGATCGCCGGCCGCCCAGAGCTTGTGCGCGTCGGCGAGCAACTCGCCGTGGCCCAGCCACTCGTGGAACTTGCGGTACGGCTCCCGGTTCAGGATCCAGGCCAGGAACGGGCGGGTGGCGCGGTGCGCGTAGTCGGTGTCCTCGGTCGGGCAGACGAAGACCTTGACCACCAGTTCCTTGCCGGGCGGCTGCGGGCCGACCGCGTCCAGCACCTTCGGCACGTCCTCGGGGAACAGCAGGTTGGTGATCGCGCCGTCCCCCTCGGTGAAGCCGAGCCGGAGCATGCCGGGCCGGAGCGCGCCGAGGATCACCTTGACCGGCTCGACCGGCGGGTGCGGCAGCCGGTACCCGGTGATCGAGAAGGTGTCGAAGTCCCCGGCGATGTGCTCGCCGCGCAGCGCCCGGGTGACGAACCGCAGCACGTCCCTGGTCCGCTTGAACGGCTCGTCGAACGGGATGCCGTTGATGTCGGTGACGTGTGCCGGGACGGACGCGCCGATCCCCAGCAGCAGGCGTCCGGGCGCGAGTTGGGCCAGGGTGGCGGCGGTCTGGGCGAGCACCGCCGGGCCCCGGGTGTGCACCGGCACGATACCGGTGCCGATCCGCAGGCTCGGCGACCAGGCGGCGGTCGCGGCCAACGGGGTGAAGGCGTCGGTGCCGCCGCCCTCGGCGCTCCAGACGTCGGTGTAGCCGAGGTCGGGGAGCCGCTCGACGATGAAGCGGTGCCGGTCGATGGTCAGACCGGGCAGCGGCAGGGTGATGCCCCACTTCGGCGGCTCGGCGGTGTACGGGGTGGTCATCGGGTGGCCTTCCTGCGGGCGGGGGTCACGGCCGGACCGAGACCGTGGTGAGGTCGAGGAACCAGGACTGCGGCTGGACCAGGCCCTGCACCTTCGGCGAAAGGGCCCTGGGGTTGCGGTCGTTGACCACGAACAGCCACGGCGCGTCCTCGGTCACCAGCTGGAGAGCCTGCCGGTAGTCGCCCTGCCGCTTGCTCTGGTCCGGCGAGGCGGCGGCCGAGGTGAGCAGCGCGTCGACCTTCGGGTTGCTGTAGTGGCCGGTCCAGAACGGGCTGTTGGAGCCCACGAACAGCGGCAGCAGCGCCTCGGACTGGAACAGCGTGGTGGACTGCGCGATGGCGTCCGAGTCGAGCGCGACCTTGCCCTTGGCCTCCGCCCCGATCAGGGTGGACCAGTCGGTGGTGCGCAGCTCGACCTTGATGCCGACGGCCGCCAGGTCGCGCTGGATCGCCTCGGCGATCGGCACCGGCACCAGGTTGCCCGAGCCGCCGGTGGGCACCGTGACCGAGCTGGCGAAGCCGCCGGAGAGACCGGCCTCGGCCAGCAGCTGCTTGGCCTTGGCCGGGTCGTAGGAGTACGCGTCGCCCGCCTTGTCGTACGCGGCGGTGGCCCGGGGCGCGGCCTGGTAGGCCGGGTCGGCGGTGCCGTGCAGCAGCTTGTCGGCGATCGCCTGGCGGTTGATCGCGAAGTTGGCCGCCCTGCGCACCCGGGGGTCGCTCCACGGCGCCTTGGTGGTGTCCAGGATCCAGTACCAGAGGTGGTCGTAGCTGTTGGTCAGGACCTGCACGCCGTCGGCCTTCAGGCTGTCCAGGTCGTCCGGGTTCGGGTACTCGATCCAGTTCACCCCGCCGGAGCGCAGCGCGGCGGTCCGGGCGGCCGCGTCCGGGATCGGCTTGACCACCAGCTTGTCCAGCTTGGGTGCGCCGCGCCAGTAGCTCTTGTTGGCGACCAGCTCGATCTGCTGCCCCTCGGTGTACGAGGAGAACGCGAACGGTCCGGTGCCGACCGGGTGTTCGGCGAACTTGGCGGAGCCGGTCTTCTTGACGGCGGTCGGGCTGGCGATCAGGACGTGCGCCAGGTCCTCCGGGAAGTGGCCGTTCGGGTCCTTGGTGACCAGCTCGACGTGGTCCGCGTCCACCTTGCGGTAGGCGGTGATGTCGCCCGCGTACTCCTTGGCGGCGGCGCCGAGCGCGTCGGTCCAGTTCTCGCTGTCCTTCTTCAGGTAGCGGTCCAGGTTGAACACCACCGCGTCGGCGTCGAACGGGGTGCCGTCCTGGAAGGTGACGCCCTTGCGCAGGGTGAAGGTCCAGGTCTTCGCGTCCGGGCCGACCTGCCAGGACTCGGCCAGTGCCCCGGTGACGGCCGGCGGCTTGTCGGTGACGGACAGGTCGTAGCGGGTCAGGCCCTCGTAGATCTGGAAGCTGACCAGCCGCTTGCCCTCGAAGCCCGCGCCGCCGATCACGGTGTCCGGGTTGGGCAGCTTGCCGGTGGCGCCGATCACCAGGGTGCCGCCCCGGCCCGAGCCGGCCGCGTCCGAACCGGGCCCGGTGGCCGGGTCGGAGGCACAGCCGGCGGTGGCGAGCAGCAGGGCGGCGGCCGGCAGGGCGACGGCTCTGGAGCGGGTGCGGGCGAGCGGGTGACGGTGCGTCATAGTGCGTTCCTCGGTGCGTGGAGTGCGTGGAGTGCGTGGAGTTCTGGCTCGGATCGGAGGTGCGGAAGGGTGCCGGTGGCAGCGTCCAACAGGGCTCGGGTGTACGGGTGTTGCGGATCGGACCAGAGCTGCTCGACCGGACCCTGCTCGACCACCAGGCCGCCCCGCAGCACCAGCACCCGGTGGGCCAGCTGCCGGACCACGGCCAGGTCGTGCGAGATGAACAGGTAGGCCAGGCCGGTCCGTTCCTGCAGTTCGGTCAGCAGGTCGAGCAGCCGGGCCTGCACGCCCCGGTCCAGCGCCGAGGTCGGCTCGTCGCAGACCACCAGCTCGGGACGGGTGGCCAGGGCCCGGGCCACCGCCACCCGCTGGAGCTGTCCGCCGGACAGCTCGCGCGGGTAGCGCCGCGCCAACTCCGGCTTCAGGCCGACCTGGTGGAACAGCTCGGCGACCAGCTCCGGACGGTCCCGGCGCGGGGTGCCGTGCAGCCGCAGCGGGTCGGCCACCGCATCGCCCGCGCGCAGCGCCGGGTTGAGCGAGCCACGCGGGTGCTGCGGGACGAACTGGAGCCGGGCCCGGACGGAGCGGGCGCCCCGGCCGCGCAGCCGGTACGGGTCGTGGCCGGCGAAACGGACGGTGCCCTCGTCCGGCGCGAGCAGCCCGAGCGCGAGCCGGGCCAGGGTGGACTTCCCGGAGCCGGACTCGCCGACCAGGCCGACCGTCTCGCCGGGGGCCACGTCGAGGCTGACATCGGCCAGGGCGGTGCGGCGGCCGTAGTTCTTGTGGACCGCTTCGATCGTGAGCAGGCGCAAGGTTGCACTGTCCAGGGGCTCGGGGAACTGCGAGGGTTCGTGGCCGGCGGGTGTCACTGCGAAAGTGCTTGACCCGGTACGTACGTTGAACGCTCCTGAGGTCGGCGTCGCAGTTCCCCGAGCCCCTGACGGCTGGTCGCTTGCCGAGAGGTTCATCGGAGGGCTCCCGGTTCTGCGGCGAGGAGTTCGGTCGGGCCGGAGGCCACCACCCGGCCGTCCTGGACGATCGCCACGTCGCCGCCGATCCGGCGGGCCGCCGCCAGGTCGTGGGTGACCAGCAGCAGGGCGATGCCGCACTCGCGGCGCAGCTCGTCGAAGAGGTCCAGGATCCGGCCGCGGACCAGGGCGTCCAGGGCGGTGGTCGGCTCGTCGGCGATCAGCAGTTCGGGGCCGCAGCACACCGCGATGGCGATCGCGGCCCGCTGCCGGAGCCCGCCGGAGAGCTCGTGCGGGTAGCTCCGGGCGACCCGTTCGGGTTCGGGGATGCCGGCCAGTTCCAGCAGCCGGGGCACCGCCGCCCTGGCGGCCCGTCGGCCGTCGGCCTGCCCGTGCCGCCGGAGCACCTCGGCCAGTTGCGGGCCGATCCGGCGCAGCGGGTCCAGCGCGCCGGTCGGGTCCTGCGGCACGTAGCCGATCCGGCGGCCGCGCACCCGGGACCAGTCGCGGCCGGTCAGCCCGCGCAGCTCGGTGCCGACGAGCCGGATGTCACCGGAGACCTCGGCGCCGCGTCCGGGCAGGCCGAGCACGGTCCTGGCGACGGTGGTCTTGCCGCTGCCGGACTCGCCGAGCAGCACCAGCGCCTCCCCGGCGGCGATCTCGAACGAGACGTCGGTCACGGCCCGGACCCCGCCGGGGTAACCGACCGTCAGGCCGGTGACGGTCAGTGCCGCGCTCATCGGGTCACCGCCGGGAGGTGGGCGCCGCTGTCGCCGAGGCGGCGGCGGAGGCGTTCGCCGAGCGTGTTGAAGAGCACCGAGACCAGCAGGATCACCACGGCGGGCTGGACCGCGACCCAGGGGTGGGTGAGCAGCGCGGGCCGCAGCTCGTCCAGCATCGCCCCCCACTCGGCGGTCGGCGGGGCGACCCCGAGGCCGAGGAAGGACAGCCCGGCGGCGTACACCACGGCCAGCCCGACCAGCGAGGAGGCGTACACCAGCACCACCGGCGCGACCACCGGCAGCACCTGACGCACCGCCAGTTCGAACGGACCGGCGCCGCCCACCCGGGCCGCCTCCAGGTACTCGGCGGTGCGGATCCGGCGGACCTCGGTGAAGCCGACCCGGGCCACCGCCGGGGTGAGCACCACCGAGAGCGCCAGGACGGTCGCGCCCAGACCGGGCCGCAGCAGGGTGGCCACCGCGATGGCCAGCAGCACGCCGGGGAAGGCGTAGAGCACGTCGAGCGAGCGCAGCAGGGCCTGTTCGGTGACCCGGCCGCCCAGTCCGGCCGCGACGCCCAGCAGGGTGCCCAGCACGGTGGCCAGCAGCACCGGCACCAGGCCGCCGACCAGGGAGGCGCGGGCGGCCCAGATCAGCCGGCTGAGCACGTCCCGGCCCTGGCCGTCGGTGCCCAGCAGGTGGCCGGCGGTGCCGGGGTCGAGCAGGCGGGTGTCCAGCGAGCCGGCCGCCGGGTCGTACGGGGCGACCAGCGGGGCGGCCAGCGTCAGCAGGAGCAGCAGCAGCGCGGCGCCGAGTGCGAGCAGCAGGACGGTGTCCTGACGGAGGGTCGGCTTCACGGTCAGCCCCGCACCCGGGGGTCGACGGCCGCGTGCGCCGCGTCCACCAGCAGGTTGATGCCGACGAAGGCGACCGCGACCAGCAGCACCCCGCCCTGCACCAGCGGCAGGTCACGGGCGGACAGCGCGTCGAACAGCAGTCGGCCGACGCCCGGCCAGGCGAACAGGGTCTCCACGAACACCACGCCCTCCAGCAGGTAGGCCAGTTGCAGGCCGCCGATGGTGAGCAGCGCGGGGGAGGCGTTGTGCACGCAGTGCCGGAGCACGGCGGCCCGGCTCAGGCCGCGGGCCCGCAGGCTGTCGGCCAGCTCGCCCGCCAGCACCGCGGCCAGCGCGGCCCGGAACACCTTGGCCGTCAGTCCGAGCGGCACCAGCGCGGCGGCCACCGCGGGCAGCACCAGGTGCCGCAGCAGGTCGCCGGGGCCACCGGAGCCGAACACGTCGTGCGTGCCGCCGGCCGGCAGCCAGCGCAGCTGGACCGCGAACACCGCGATCAGCAGCAGCGCCACCGAGTACTGCGGCGCGGAGACCGCGAGGGTGCTCAGCGCGTCACACACCTTGCCCGGCAGCCGGTCCGGACGGACGGCGCCGAGCGTGCCGAGCAGCACCCCGCCGACCAGCACCAGCAGGAAGGCGGCCCCGGTCAGCAGCAGGGTCTGGCCGGCCGCCGAGCCGAGCAGGTCCTGCACCGGGCGCTGGGCGGAGATCGACACCCCCAGGTCGCCGCGGAGCGCGTGCGTCAGCCAGCCCAGGTAGCGGACCGGCAACGGCCGCTCCAGGCCGAGCCGCTCGGAGAGCTCCAGCCGGGCCTCGGGCGGGGCGCCGGGGCCGAGGAAGGCGGTCAGCGGATCACCGGGCACCAGCGCCACGGTGGCGAACACCACGACCGTCACGCCGAGCAGCGTCGGGACCGCGAGCAGCACCCGGCGCAGCAGGAACCCGGTCATCCGCACACCCCGTTCGGCAGGGTGGTGGGCGGGGCGGCGGGCATGGCGGACTTCCTTCCGAGGATGCGGGGTGGGGCCGTCCGGACGGGCCGCGCAAGGGCGTTCGGGCCGTGGCGAGGGACGGGCGGACCAGGTCGGCAGTGCCGAGCCGGTGTCACGAAGGTTGCGGATCGGGACCACTGACAGCCAGTCAGCAGTTCATGCGGATACCCCTGGTCATAGGACGAGCGGGCCCCGGCAGGGCGCTGCCCCGGCCGCCGGACCGCAGTCCCGTCCTTGACCTGCTAGGGGCACCGACCTAGGGTGCCGGTATGGCAATCCGGCGGACCGACTTCACCCTGGTCGGGATCGGCGGCTCGTGGCACCGACGGTGTTTCGACGAGCTGTGTCCCCGCGCACCTCGGCGCTGACCGCCAGCCACCCTCTCGGCAGCGCCCTCATGGCCCGTCCGGCCCGCCGCCCGTCCCCCCACGGCTCGCGGCCGTCGTACCGAGCCCGCCGCAGTGCCGTGCCCCCCAGGCCCGGCCCGCCACGTCCGAGGGGACCGCAACGCCATGCCGTACCACGCCCTGTCAGCTCACCCCACGTCCCTCGCCCAGCACCCGGACGGTGTGTGATGGCGGCCCTGACCAGCCGGAGCGCCCCGGCCACCGCGCGCGGCCACCGGGTCGGCCCGCGCCGCTACCCGCACCTCGGCGGCGCCCCGGCCGTCGCGGTCGAGGCCCTGCACACCGAGATCGACAACCCGCTCGACCTGATCGCCGGTCACCAGCTGCTCACCGAACCGACCGGCGCCGGCCGCCGGGCCGCCGCCGAACGGCCGGTGGCCGCCCGGTGCGACTGCGGGCACCCGGTCTGCCGGGACCGGACCGACGAGACCCGGATCTTCCTGATGGAACGTCATCCGGTGGCCAGCGCGGGCCTGCGCTCGGTGCTGGCCACCGTGCCCGGCCTCACGGTGGTCGGCAGCACCGGCGACCCGGCCGGGGCGGTGGCGGCGGTCCGCCGGGTCCGGCCGGACGTCATCCTGCTCGGCCGGGGCGCCTCGCTCGGCGACGACCTGGCGCTGGTGGCCGCGCTGCGGGGCCCCGACGGGGCGCCGGAGGCCCGGGTGATGCTGCTGCGGCGGGCCGAGTCCACCACCGAGGCGGGCCGGATCCTGCTGGCCGGGGCCAGTGGCTGCTTTCCGCTCGACCTGTCCGAGGACCGGATCATCGGCGCGGTCCAACTCGCCGCCGCCGGGGGGTCGGTGTTCCTGCCCGCCCCGCCACCGGCCCGGGTGCACCCGGCCAGCCTGGCCGGGCAGGCGGCCGAACCGGCGCTCCAGCAGGTCGGGCTGACCGGGCGGGAGCGGGACGTGCTGGCGCAGCTGGCCCGGGGGCTGAGCAACGCCGAGATCGGCCGGGAGCTGGCGCTGGCCGAGGCGACGGTGAAGAAGCACCTGACCCAGGCCATGCGCAAGATCGGCCAGTCCGACCGGCTGCGGGCCGCCCTCTACGCCCACCGCCACGGCCTCGCGGGCTGACCTTCGGCACATGCTGGGGCAGCCAGGGGGTCGGGGCTGTGCTGATGTGCGGCTCCGCCGCGTGGGCGAGGCCGGTGGCACACGCTGCGGTAGCCAGGGGGTCGGGGCTGTGCTGTTGTGCGGCTCCGCCGCGTGGGCGACGCCGGTGGCACACGCTGCGGTAGCCAGGGGCTCGGGGCTGTGCTGTTGTGCGGCTCCGCCGCGTGGGCGACGCCGGTGGCACACAGTCCGGAAGACAGGGGCTCGGGGAACTGCGACGCCGACCACGGGGCGGGTTCAAGGTGCGGGTGTGGTCAACCCCGGGCGTGGCTGAGGTCTGCGGTGCGTGCGGGTTCAGGCGCAAGTGCCTGACCATCCACGTAGCGATCACGCTCCGGAGGCCGGAGTCGCAGTTCCCCGAGCCCCTGATTCGTCCGAAGCGCCTGCCAAAAGGTCGGCGTCGCCCGCGCGGCGGAGCCGCACATCAGCAGTTCCCCGAGCCCCCGGCTGCCGCAGCGTGTGCCGATGGTGGGGCGACCTTTGGAGTAGGTGGGTGCTCCGATGGTCGCCACAACCGGGTCCGTTCGGGGCTACTTCGTCAGGTGGCGTGGTTTCTAGCGTGGGGGTACACGCCAGAACCCGCCGAAGGGAGCAGTCCGTTGAGCGATGTGCCCGAGGGTGCCGCAGCGCCCGCGCAGCCTGCGCCGGCCACCGCCGTCCTTCCCCAGCCCGCCGCCGTCACCGTTCCCGGCTCGGGTCTCGGCGGCTGGGCCGAGCAGCCCAGATCGCCGTACCGCACCATGCCGGAGGCCGAGCGCTCGGCGCTCTGGCGCCAGCGGCTGCACGAGGCCGAGGCGGGGCTGACCCGCTATCTGGTGTCCCGGGGGGACGGCATCCACCTGACCGACTGGTTCGCGCTGCAGTCCGCGATCTTCGCCGACCTGCCGGCGGAGGAGACCGCCGGGGCGGCGGAGTGGCAGCGGGTGTTCTTCCGGGGCCAGGCGCTGATGGAGCGCTTCCTGGTGGGCCGGTACGGCGAGCCCGCGCTGGCCGACTGGGCCAGGTCCAACGCCGAGGTGCACCGGGAGGTCGAGCCGGACCACGGCCGGGGCGCCGCCGACCCGATCCACCGGATCGCCCGGCAGGCCGAACTGTACGGATCCGACTACGAGTTCGACGACGAGGCGCCGCCGAACGCCGAACGGGCCGCGCTCACCATCACGCACTGCGCGATCTGGGACTACCGCGAGCAGGCCCGGCGCAGCGGGGTCCGGCTCACCCTGGCGTCGCCGTGCACGTACTGCACCGAGGCGCTCTCCTCGAACATCCGGGCCAAGGGCTTCCGCCCGGAGCACCGGCTGCGCAGCGGCCCGACCGGGCACGGCTGCCGCTGGGAAGCCTCGGCGCCCACCGAATCCGACTCCCGCCAGGAGGCATGATGTGCGGCCTGACCGGCTGGCTCGACTGGGACACCGACCTGCGGCACGCGGCCCGCACCGTCCGGGAGATGACCGCGACCCTGGCCTGCCGGGGCCCGGACGCCGAGGGCGTCTGGCTGTCCCGGCACCTGGCGCTCGGCCACCGCAGGCTGTCGGTGATCGACCTGGACGGCGGGGTGCAGCCGCTGGCCGACGCGGAGGTGCCGCAGGCGGTGCTCGCCTACAACGGCGAGCTGTACAACTACCGCGAACTGCGCCGGGAGTTGGAGGGGTACGGGCACCGCTTCCGGACCGACTCGGACACCGAGGTGGTGCTCCGCTCGCACCTGCAGTGGGGCGCGGCCGCGCCGGAGCGGTTCAACGGGATCTTCGCGTACGCGGTCTGGGACACCCGGGGTGAGGAACTGCTGCTGGTCCGGGACCACCTGGGGATCAAACCGCTGTACTGGCACCCGTACCGCAGCGGGGTGCTGTTCGGCTCCGAGCCCAAGGCACTGCTGGCCAACCCGCTGTTCCCGGCCGAACTCGACGCGACGGGGGTGGCCGAGCTGTTCGCCCTGCCCGCCGCCCCGACCGCCGGGCACGGGCTGTTCCGGGGGCTGAACGAGGTCCGCCCCGGTCACCTGCTCCGGATCACCCGGGGCGCGACCACCGAAGTGCGGTACTGGAAGCTGGAGTCGGCCGTGCACACCGACTCGCCGGCCGAGACCCGGGCGCACGTCCGGGAGCTGCTGGCCGACGCGGTGGAGCGCCAACTGCTCAGTGACGTACCGCTCTGCACGCTGCTCTCCGGCGGGGTGGACTCCAGCGCCATCACCGCACTGGCGGCGATCGCCAGGGAGCGCAACGGCCAGGGCAAGATCACCAGTTTCTCGGTGGACTTCCCCGGCAGCGCCGACCGCACCCCGGACGCCTGGCGGACCAGCCTGGACGCGCCGTACGTCCAGGCCGCCGCCGAGCACATCGGCACCCTGCACACCTCGGTGCTGATACCCGACGACGACCTGCTGCTGGCCCGGGACGCCGTGCTGCGGGCCCGTGACCGGCCCGGCTGGGGCGAGATGGACGCCTCGCTGCACCTGCTGTTCCGCGAGGTGCGGCACCGCTCCACCGTCGCGCTGTCCGGGGAGGCGGCCGACGAGATCTTCGGCGGCTACCCCTACTTCCACGACGCGGCGGCGCTGGCGTCCGGCACCTTCCCCTGGCTGCACGGCCGGTCCACCCCGGCCGAGCTGCTCCGCCCCGAGGTGCGGGCCGAGGTCCGGCCGGCGGAGTACACCGCCGAGGCGTACCGCCGCTCGATCGCCGAAGTCCCGGTGCTGGCAGGGGAGTCGGCGGCCGACGCCCGGGTCCGTGAGGTGTTCCACCTGGCGCTGACCCGGTGGCTGCCGCCGCTGCTGGACCGGGTGGACCGGGTGTCGATGTCGGTCGGGCTGGAGGTCCGGGTGCCGTTCTGCGACCACCGGCTGGTGGAGTACCTGTGGAACGTGCCGTGGGCGCTCAAGGCACCGGAGGGCCGGGCCAAGGGACTGCTCCGGGACGCCGTCCGGGACCTGCTCCCACCGCAGGTGACGGACCGTCCGAAGAGCGGCTATCCCTCCACCCCGGCGATCCGTTACACCGAGGTGCTCACCGAGCGGGCGCACGCGCTGCTGGCCGACCCACAGGCCCCCGTCTTCGACCTGGTCGACCGCGCGCTGGTGCGCCAACTGCTGGCCGAGGGCAGGCCGTTGCCCAGTCCGCGGACCGCGCCCAACCCGGTCGGCGGGCTGGACCACCTGGTCCAGGTCGACGAGTGGCTGCGCGCCTACCGGGTGGGGCTGCGATGAGCCCGCTGCGCCCGCGGCCGTCGGCCCCCCGAACACCCGTCGTACCGGACGCGGTCCGGGCCGCCGCCCGGTACTGGACCACCGGCGTCGCGGTGCTCACCGCCCGGGACGGCGACGAGGTGTTCGCCAAGACCGTCTCCTCCTTCACCACCCTCTCCCTGGACCCGCCGCTGATCAGCGTCGCGGTGGCCGCGCACAGCCCGCTGGCCGCGGCCGTCCGCGCCGACGGGCGGTACGCCGTCTCGGTGCTGGCGGCGGACCAGCAGGGGGTCGGCCGGCGCTTCGCCACCCCGGGCGCGGGCCGCGCGCTCGGGATGTTCACCACCGTGCCGATGCACACCGAGGCGACCGGCGCACCCGTCCTCGACCACTGCCTGGCCTGGTTCGACTGCCGGCTCAAGGCGGTCCTGCCCGGCGGCGACCACGCCCTGCTGATCGGCGAGGTGCTCGCCGCGGACGGCCGGCCGGGCGAACCCCTGCTCTACCACGACGGCCAGTACCGCCAGTTGACCGCACAGCACGCCATGACCTCGACAGGAGCCCACGCATGACCCTGCTGGACACGCCCGCCCTCGGACGGGGCCTGCTCACGGGCGAGCGGTACCTGGCCGAACTCGACGACGGCCGCGAGCTCTACCTCGACGGCAAGCGGGTCGACAACCCCGCCGAGCACCCGGCCTTCCGGCCTGCCGCGCAGGAGCTGGCCCGGCTGCTCGACCTCCAGCACGACCCCGACCACCGCTCCCTGCTGACCTGGCAGGACCCGGCGACCGGGCAGCGGATCGCCCGCGCCTTCCAGCCGCCGCGCACCCTGGAGGACCTCCGGCTCCAGCGCCGCAGCGCCGAGTTCTGGCACGCCGAGGCGCTCGGCCAGCACGGCCGCTCGCCGGCCTTCATGGCCTCGATCGCGCTCGGCGTGTACGACTTCCGGCACCAACTGGGCCGCAGCGACGCCCGGTTCGGCGCCAACGCGGAAGCCTGGTACCGGCACGTGTCGAGCAACGACCTGGTGCTCTCGCACGCCCTCGGCGACCCGCAGATCGACCGCTCGGCCGACCCGGTCGAGGACCCCGACCTGGCGCTGCGGGTGCTGGAGGAGAACGAGCAGGGCATCGTGGTGCGCGGCGCCAAGCAGCTCACCACGCTGGCGCCGCTGGCCCAGGAGGTGCTGGTCTACCTGTCGGCCTCGTTCACCCAGCGGCGCGGCGAGCAGTTCGTGGTCTGGTTCGCGCTGCCGCTGAACACCCCCGGTCTGGTCACGCTCTGCCGGGAGCCGCTCGGCAGCTCCCCGTGGGGCCACGCCCACCCGCTCGGCGCCCGGTTCGACGAGCAGGACGCGATGCTGTTCTTCGACGACGTCCTGGTCCCCTGGGACCGGGTCTTCCTGCTCAGGGACGGCGAGCTGGCCCGGACCGGCCTGGGCCGGATCAACGCCTGGAGCGCGTACATCGGGCACGTCCGCTACCGCGAGCGGCTGCGCACCCTGCTGGCCACCGCGACCCTGGTGGCCGAGTCGATCGGGGTGGACGGCTTCCGCAACGTCCAGGAGGACCTGGGCCGGCTGGCCGGGTACGCCGAACTCACCGAGTACTTCATCGATGCCGCCGAGGCCCGGGCCAAGGTCACCGACAGCGGGCTGCTGGCCCCCGGTGACACCGCCGCCAGCCGGGTCTGGTCGGCCGAGGTGGCGGCCAGTGCGGTCGAGATCGTCCGCAAGATCGGCGCCTCCGGACTGCTGATGCAGCCCACCGCGGGCGACCTGGCCAACCCCCGGCTGCGCCCGCACCTGGACCGCTACATGCGCGGGCGCGGGATCGACGCCGAGCACAAGTCCCGACTGTTCCGGCTGGCCTGGGAGCTGACCGGGGACGGCTTCGGCCAGCGCCAGGACCTCTACGAGTACGTCCACCGGGGCGACCTGACCCGGAACCGGATCAACATCTACCGCCGGTACGACCAGAGCAGCGTCCGCGAGCGGCTGCTCCGACTGATCGACACCCCCGCCCCCGAGGAGGCCCAGCAGTGAGCACCGCGTCCGCCGTCGAGATCCAGGCCAGCACGCTGGCCGGTTACGCCGATGCCAGCCGACTGCGCCAAGTCCTGGACCGGGACTGGGTGCTGGACCAGGTGACCGGTAGCCCCGAGACCCTGGTCGACCTCGGCAGCGGCATCGGCCAGCTGCTGGAGACCGCCCTGGACCGCCACCCCTCGCTGCGGCTCGCGGTCGGCCTGGAGCGCTCCGAGCACCGGATCGCCGAGGCCGGCGAACGGCTGGCCCGGTTCGCCGGCCGGACCGAGCTGCACCAGGCCGATCTGACCGACCCGCAGCCGCTGCCGCTGACCGCCGACGTGGTCACCATGACCTCGGTGCTGCACTGGCTGTACCCGGTGGAGGACCGGATCTTCTCCTGGGTGGCCGACCGGCTCGCCCCCGGCGGCAGCTTCCTGCTGACCACCTACCACCCGGCCGGCGACGCCTTCGGGCTCGGCGGCGAGGACGAGCTGGTGCGGGCCGCCCTGGTCGCCACCGGGGTCGAACTCACCGACGTACCCGGGGTGTTCGCGCGCGGAGAGGTGCTGCCGATCGGGACCAGGACCAGGCCGGTGGACGAGCTCGGCGAGCTGCTGGCCCGGTACTTCACGGTGGACTCGTACCTGGAGCGGGACGCGGTGGTCACCGTCGAGGACGCCGCCCAGTACGAGCACTTCCACGCGGCCACCTTCGGTGACTACTACAGCCGGCTGGTGCCGCCGGAGCTGCGCACCGCGTTCTTCCGGGCGATCGGCGAGACCGCGCAGCGGCGGCAGGACGAACTCGGCTGGGTGAGTCACATGCCCGTCCGGCTGTGGCGGCTCAAGCCGCTCTAGGCTGGAGCACGACGGAACAACCATCCGCCCGAGGAGCGCACCGCATGTCAACTCCCCTCGTCAGTCAGGAACTCGGAGCCTTCCTCCGGGCCCACCGGGAGCAGCTCAAGCCGGCCGACGTCGGCCTGCGGTCCACCGCCCGGCGCCGGACCCCGGGCCTGCGACGGGAGGAGGTGGCCTCGCTCTCGGGGGTCGGGCTGGCCTGGTACACCTGGCTGGAGCAGGGCCGGGTGACCGCCTCCCGGCAGGTCCTGGAGGCGGTCACCCGGGCGTTGCAGCTGGACGCAGCCGGTCTGCGGCACGCCATGCGGCTGGCCGGCTACCACGAGCCGGCCGGCCCCGCCCCGGTGGCCGGCGGGCTGGCCGCCGCCGTCCAACCCGTACTGGACTCGTGGCCGTTGAGCCCGGCGGTGCTGCTCGACCGGCACTTCGACCTGCTCGGCTGGAACGCACCCTGGTCCGCGCTCTGGGGCCCGCCCGAGGCGGTGCCCGCCGACCGGCGCAACCTGATGTGGCTGATGGCCGCCGACCAGCGGCTGCGGACGGTGCTGCACGACTGGGAGCCGCTGGCGATGAACGTCTTCCAGCACTTCCGGGCCCAGGCCGGGCCCGCCCTGGCCGACCCGCGCACCGGCGAGGTCTACCGCCACCTGGACCAGGACGCACCGGAGCTCCGGCACTGGTGGGGCTGCCACTCGGTGGCCGAACTCACCGCCCGGGCCGTGCTGGTGGAGCCGGCCGGGATCGGTCCGGTCCGGCTCACTCTGTCGTCCTTCCACCCGGTGGACGACCCGTCGGCGCTGGTGCTGCTGTTCACCCCGGCCGGGGCCGAGGACCGGGCCCGGATGACCTCGCTGGCCGAGCACCCGCTGCGCTCGGTGCCGGCCGCGGTGGAGCGCGAGGCGGGCTGAGGTCCGAGCAGAACGTGGGAGCGGCCCGGGGGGGGGGGCCCCGGGCCCGCCCAACGAACCACCGGTCAAAGGCGCCGCCGCGGGGCGGGGGCCCGCAGGCCGCCCGGCGCCGCGCCCCGGGCCCGGCCGGGGCCGACCCGGCGG